>JAEYYS010000385.1 GCA_023428335.1 Verrucomicrobiota bacterium
GCTTGGCCAGGCTTTGCGCATAGCCGAGAGTGACGGTCGGCTCGGTCCAGCCGTAGACGCGCAGCACGGGAGAGCCGGCCAGTTCCAGCCAGGCCTGATCGAGGGCCATGTTCCAGGGACCGGGCGCGGCGCCGTCCTCATGCAGGAGCAGTCGTTCGAAGAAAGGGGTCACGCGCTCAAGATGACGCGGCCGGCGCGCCTGTCACCGGCGTTCTCTTGCCGGCTGAATCTTGTCAGGCATCCCGGCGACTGTTTCAAACGTTCGTTTGACACGCCACTCATCGGCCCCACTCTCCCTCCCTCCCATGGCGCTTCCCTTCCCCGACGAAGCCAGCACCCGCGAACGCCTCCTGCTCAAGGCAGCCGAGCTGTTTGCCCTGCGCGGTTTTGAGTCGGTCTCGCTGCGCGACCTGACCCGCGCGGCTGGCGTCAACCTGGCGGCGGTGAATTATCACTTCGGTTCCAAGGAGGCCCTGGTCGAGGAAGTGGTCGCCCGGCTCATGCGACCGGTGAACGACGAGCGCCTGGCCCAGCTCGACGCGGCGGAAGCGGCGGCCCATCCGCAGCCGGCCGATGCCTCGGCGGTGGCCGACGCCTTTCTGCGGCCGGTGATGCGCCTGGTCCGCGAGTCGCCGCTCTCCGAGCAGCTCTTCTTCAAGCTGATGGGTCGCTGCCTGCTCGGCCGCACGCAGATGATCCCGGCGGCGGCGATGCCGCATTTCGAGGGCATGGTGCGGCGCTTTGCCGATGCCCTGCGCCGCGCCAACCCCAGCCTGACGCATGCCGAAGCCTGCTGGCGACTCAACTTCATGGCGGGCTCGCTCATCAGCACCCTGGCCCATGCCGACATCGCCACCTACTTCGCCGGGGAAAAGGCCAACCCGCCCGACACGGAAACCTTGCTGCGGCGACTCGTCCAGCATTGCACGGGTTCCCTGCAGGCGCCCGCCACCCCCGCCAGTCCACGCCGCAAGGGAGCGGCCCGTGGCCTTGCCGCCTTCGCCCTCGCCCTGCTGCTGAGTGCCTGTGGCAGTCTGTCGCCCGAGTCGCGCGTCGACGAACTCGATCTCGACGTGCCCGGCACCTGGGCGGCGCGGCCGGAAGCAAAGGCCGGGGTCGACGAAGCCTGGCTGCGGCGTTTCAAGGATGCCCGCCTTGAGGCACTGGTGGCCGAGGCCCTGGAGAACAACCGCGACCTGCGCGCCGCCGCGGCCCGGGTCGAACGCGCGCGCGGCCAGACCCGCCTCGCCGGCGTGGCCGGCAATCCCACCGCCGACCTGCAGTTCGATCCGGTGCGTACCAAGCGCAACTTTGTCGGCATTCCCATCGGTCCGCCCGGCACGGTGCCGAGCAATGTCTTCAATACCTTCGACCTCTCGCTCGTGATCAACTGGGAGGCCGATGTCTGGGGCCGGATCCGCGCCGGCAAATCCGCCGCCTACGCCCGCAGCGAGGCCGCCGAAGCCGACGCGCGTGCCGCCCGCACGGCCCTCGCCGCCAACGTCGCGCGCGCCTGGTTCGCCCTGGCCGAGGCCCGCACCCAGCAGAAACTCGCCCGCGAAACCCTGACCGCCCACGAGCAGACCGCCAGGGCCGTGCGCGAGCGTTTCCAGGCGGGCGACGACCTGCAGGGCGCGGCCGCCCAACTGCGCCTGGCGGAGACCGATGTCGCCAACGCCCGCGCTGCGGTCGCCGAACGCGACCAGCAGCTTGAAGCCGCGCAGCGCCGGCTGGAACTGCTGCTCGGTCGCTATCCCGCGGGCCGCATCGCCGGCGAGAGCCGCCTGCCCGCACCGGGAGCGACCCCGCCCGCCGGCCTGCCCTCGGAACTGCTGCTGCGCCGCCCCGACGTGCTCGCCGCCGAACGCCGTTTCGCCGCCAGTGGCAAAAGCCTGAGCGAGGCCCGGCGGGCAGTGTTTCCGCGCCTGAGCCTGACCAGCAGTGCCGGCACCGCCACGGGCGAGTTGAACGACCTGCTCAACAGCGACTTCGGCGTCTGGCAGATTGCCGCCAACGTCATCCAGCCTGTGTTTGCCGGCGGTCGCATCCGCGCCGAGACGGCGATCCGCGGTGCCGATGAAAGGGAGGCGCTGGCCGACCTGCAGCAGACCGTGCTCACCGCCTTCAGCGAGGTGGAAACCGCCCTCGCCAACGAACGCCACCTGGCGGCGCGCGCGCAGTCACTCGAAGAAGCCGTTCGCCTCGCCACCGAAGCCGATCAGGCCGCGCGCGCCGATTATGCCCGTGGGCTGGGCGACCTGCTCACCGTGCTGACCGCGCAGACCCGTCTGCTGCAGGCCCGCTCGCAGCGACTCAGCGTCCAGCGCCTGCGCCTGGAAAACCGCATCGATCTGCACCTCGCCCTGGGCGGTGACTTCCAGGCGCAAGCGCCGGCAGCCCCTCCCACCTGACCTTTCCTCCCGCCATGAGAACCGTGATCTCCCTTCTTGTCGGCCTTGGCATTCTTGCCGGCGCCGGCGCCCTGGTCGGTCTGATGGCGAAGTTCAAGCCCGAGGCGCAGAAGATCGAGCGCGAGCGCCTGCTGCCCGGGGTCGAGGTGATGAGCGTACAGGCCGCCGATGTGACGCTGACCCTGCCCTCGCAGGGCCTGGTTCAGGCGATGCGCTCGACCGTGCTGGCCGCCGAAGTGGCCGGGCGGGTCGCCATGGTCTCCCCGCGTTTCAAGACCGGCGAACGCTTCGCCGAGGGCGAAGTGCTGATCGAACTCGAGGCCAGCGATTATCGCAGCGCCATCG
>JAEYYS010000389.1 GCA_023428335.1 Verrucomicrobiota bacterium
AATCAGATGGATGTGCCCGCGAATCAGATGAATGTACCCACGAATCAGACGGATTTGCGGGCACAGTGACCTCGGGGTGTGGGCACAGTGACCTTGGGGTGTGGGCACAGTGACCTCAGGGTGCGGGCACAGTGACCTCGGGGTGCGGGCACAGTGACCTCGGGGTGTGGGCACAGTGACCTCGGATTTGAGAATGGAAGGCTCTTGTTGAGACGGGAAGGGGTCGTTTCTGAGAAAACCCCGCCTGTTCTTGAGAAAAAGGGCGGTTGAGGCCGGTCGGGCGGTGTCGGAGTCAGCCGTCCTCGACTTCAGAGACAGGGTAGGGCACCGCTG
This sequence comes from Verrucomicrobiota bacterium, assembly GCA_023428335.1. Classification (GTDB taxonomy): domain Bacteria; phylum Verrucomicrobiota; class Verrucomicrobiia; order Verrucomicrobiales; family Verrucomicrobiaceae; genus Prosthecobacter. Next base: position 334 of record JAEYYS010000389.1, read on the forward strand.
TGCCGGCGCCGTGGATGGTGAATGGGGCTCAGAAAGGATTCGCACGGAGGCCACGGAGGTGAGCTGCACCGGATCTGAAATCTGAAATTTGAGATCTGAGATCCCCCGAGGGCAGGGCGCCGCTGCGCCGGCGCCGTGGTTTCTGCTGTAGGCGGGGGCATTGACCCCGTGTTCCCGACCTGACCGCTTGGCCAACCTGAGGTGAACCGCTGATTTGACGCTGATCCTGAGGAAATCGAGCACGGGCCAAGAGCAAAGGGCGGAGAGCAGTCCGACAAGCCCAACGGGTTTGCATCCTGCAGCCCAGGGATGCCGAGCGCAGCGGTTCTCGGAGCGCGAGTGTGTCGAAGACCCCTCGCTCTGGGGTGGTGGCCACACGCTGGACTCAGAGCGAGCAGGCTTCGCCATGCACGCGCTCCGGTCTGAGGTCACGTCCCCCATGACGGGCCCCCGATGGGGTCCGCGGTGACCCTGGTCCCGGGTGGGCGCCAGGACCCAGGCGAGGCCGCTGCGCGTCCACGCCTGGGCTGCATGACGGAACCACGTTGTGGTTTGGGTATGTGCCGGCGAGTTCGGGAGGTGTGTCCCGAGCTTGCACCCAATCCGCGCGGTCGGAGTTCCGAAAGGCGGGCGCGGCTTTTTCTTGACGGTCTTGCCCATGTCGAAGAGCCTCCATCTGTGCAAGTTTTCAACGACGAAGATTGCCCATCTGGGCGGCCTTTGTACGTACAAAGTCTCTGTGTGTCAGAACTTGTTCTGGCAACGGGAGGCTGAATGATACTGTTAGCCAAGAAATATACTGCGAATGATCACCAAACTCTGGAGCCTAGAAGTTCAACTCTTCCCGGTAGTGTGCGCTCTTCTTCTTTGTGAGATTCCAGGGATTGTCCGGCACTTTCACCGCCTATACTACGTCCCGATTTATTTTTCGCTATTCCCGATGAGGGAACTCAACCGTGACTTGTCTACCTACCTCGGTGACGATTGGTTCTATGGCGAGGGCGCTGATTTGTCCGACTCGAAGCTTGAGGCGCTTCGGAAGCGGATTTTCCTCACCAGCCTCATCTCGCTTGCTGGATCGGTGATTCTCGTTCCGGCGATAGCCGGATTTCTTTCGTCCTTCTTCATGCGCCCAGTCGATTTTGCTGGATTCTGCGTCTTGTTCATCGCTTACAAGTTGATTGGGCTCACACGGGCAGCTATAGGCTTCAAGGAGCACGCGGTATCGAACAAGAAGACGATGACATGGTTCTGGTTGGTCTATCTTGTCTATTTTGGCTGCACTCTCACGGTGTTCGAGGCAAGCTACGATTGGGCGTCGCCATTCGTTGCCAAGGGGGATTGGGCAGGTCTCTGGAAGGCGCTTCGAGGTCTTCTTTTCCTCAAGGTGTTGGTTCTCGGGTTCGTTGTGGCACTCGTAGCTACAGCCGCGACGAGTGCATTCACGGAGCGCAAGCTTCGCCAGCAAATCATCCGTGATCGTGAATAGTAAATTGGACAGTGCGTGGACTGGGCGATTCATTCGCTTGTGGGCAAGCGGTCGCCAAGACATTGATGTGATCGCGATACTGATGACAGAGTCTCATTTTAGGAGCGCTGGATTCAGGGTCTTTGAGTTCGTCTGCTATTCTTTCCTGCGTCTGATCCGAAGCCCAAGAGCCAATACAATTTCGCTTGGTCTTGGACAGGTGCAGGCACGGCATTGGACTCCGCGTCCCAAGTGGTCTTCGATTGGTTCCGCTGAGGTTGCCTACGATCTGATTTCGGAGTCGATGCCTACGAGCGCAGTGTCACTTCGTGCGAAGGTGGCAGTTCATGTAGGCGAAGTCCGCGGATTCTACATGGCTGTCGCCGACGCATTCCACATGCAAGCAACAGCAATGGCTAACAAGGCCGTCGCTCTCAACACCTGCCCCGCCGCGAGTTCAATCTGTCATGACCATTCCAACCTCAACCACCAGTCGAAGCCTCGCCCCCGGGCAGGTGTGAGAGGACTTTAATATTCCCCACCCCCGTCTTCCCCCGCGGCCACGCTTGACCGGGGGGATTCCCCGCTCTTTGCTCGGGGTCTCCTCGCATGACCCGCAAGACCCCTGAACAACTCCGCTCCTGGCGCTGGTACGGCCGGGATGAACTGCGTTCCTTTGGCCATCGTTCCCGCGCCAAGCAGGCGGGCTGGGGGGCGGAGGACTACGTCGGCAAGCCGATCATCGGCATCCTCAATTCCTGGTCGGAACAGAACTCCTGCCACATGCACCTGAAGCTGACGGCCGACGCGGTGCGGCGCGGCATCCTGCAGGCGGGCGGGCATCCGATGGAGATCCCGGTGCTGTCGGCGGGCGAGCAGCTCACCAAGCCGACGGCGATGTTCCATCGCAACCTGCTGGCGATGGAGACCGAGGAAGTGCTGCGCGGCAACCCGCGCGACGCGGCGGTGCTGCTCGGCGGTTGCGACAAGTCGACGCCCGGCCTGCTCATGGGCGCCTTCAGCATGGACATCCCGGTCATCTACATGCCCTGCGGACCGATGATCAAGGGCAACTGGCGCGGCGAAACGCTGGGGTCGGGCAGCGATGTCTGGAAGTTCTGGGACGAGAAACGCGCCGGCAAGCTGTCCTGGGAGGAATGGTGCGAGATCGAGGACGGCATCGCCCGCAGCCCCGGCCACTGCATGACCATGGGCACGGCCTCGACCCTGACCGCGCTCGCCGAGACCCTCGGCCTGTGCATCCCCGGCGCCTCGTCGATCCCGGCCGTCGACAGCGCCCACCTGCGCATCGCCGCGGCGGCGGGTCGCCAGTGCGTGGAAAACGCCTGGCTCGACCTGAAGCCCTCGGCCCTGGTCACCGAGCGCTCGTTTGAAAACGCCATCGCGGTCGACATGGCCCTGGGCGGCAGCACGAACGCCATCGTCCACCTCATCGCCATGGCGGGCCGGCTCGGCATCCGCCTGCCGCTGGAGAAGTTCGACGAGATCAGCCGGCGCGTGCCGCTGCTCGCCAACCTGCGCCCGGCGGGCAAGTACCTGATGGAGGAGTTTTATCATGCCGGCGGCCTCAAGGCCCTGCTCCACGGCATGCGCGACCTGCTGCACGTCGATGAGCGCACGATCACCGGTTTGACCCTCGGCGAAAACGTCGCCGGCTGCGACATCCACGATGCCGATGTCATCCGCACCCCGGCGAATCCGCTGCAGGCCGACGGCGGCACGGCGATCCTGCGCGGCAACCTCTGCCCGAACGGCGCGGTCATCAAGCATGCCGCCGCCACGCCGGCGCTCTGCCAGCACACCGGCCCGGCCCTGGTGTTCGACAGCTACCCCGAGATGAAGGCGGCGATCGAGGACATGGACCTCGACGTCACGCCCGACACCGTGCTCATCCTGCGCAACGCCGGCCCGGTCGGCGCGCCCGGCATGCCGGAGTGGGGCCAGTTGCCGATCCCGAAGAAGCTCATCCTGCAGGGCGTGCGCGACATGGTGCGCCTGTCCGACAGCCGCATGTCGGGCACCAGCTACGGCGCCTGCGTGCTGCACATCGCCCCGGAGAGCGCGGTGGGCGGACCGCTGGCCCTGGTGCGCAACGGCGACCTCGTGGAGCTGGATGTCGCCAACCGTCGCCTGCACCTGCACGTCAGCGACGACGAACTCGCGCGTCGCCGCGCCGAGTGGCAGCCGGCCCCGCCGCGCTACCACCGCGGCTACGCCAAACTCTTCGTCGACCACGTCACCCAGGCCGATGAAGGCGCGGACTTCGATTTCCTCCAGTACGGTCCGGCCGTGCCGGAGCCGGAGATCTTCTGAAGGGGAAGTTGATGGATGATGGATGATGGATGATGGATGATGGATGATGGATGATGGATGATGGATGATGGATGATGGTTGATGGTTGATGGGAAAACCGCCGCCAACCCCGGGCGCCAAACTCTGAGTTCCATCAACCATCAACGATCGGCTATCGACTCCAAGGCCGATGATGGCTGATGGTTGATGGTTGATGGGAAAACCGCCAACCCCCGCTGGCCAACTCTGAGTTCCATCAACCATCAACGATCAGCTATCAACTCCAAAGCCGATGATGGCTGATGGATGATTGCGGGGTCGCTGCCCCCGGCTACAGGCGGTCGCGCATGGTGGACTCGGCGGCTTCGCACTCGAGGCGCAGGGTCTCGGGGCTGAGCCAGTCGGCCCCGCAGGCGAGCACGGTCTCGCGCACCAGGCCGTCGGCCGAGGCGACCCGCAGGCGGTGCAGGGGAGCGTACTTCGCCGCCAGGCGCTCGATGAGGCGGTCGGCGGTGGCGCCGGCGGCCGCATAAAAGATCTGCAGGCCCTCGGGCTCCCGTTCCTCGCTGCCCTGGGACTGGGTGCCGTCGAAAACCACGACCACGCGCGTGCCGGTCATGTCCTGGAGGTGGCGCAGGCGCTGCAGCAGTTGCTGGCGCGCCAGGTGACGCCGCGAGGCCTGGCGCTGGAGCTGTTTCAGCTCCGGCCAGGCATGCATGACGTTGTGGCCATCCACCAGCAGGTAGGTCAAGGGGCTGCCCATGGTCCAATCTGGACCCGGAAGAGTCGCTTCGCCAGAAGAGAGCGGCCCAGATGGGATTTCAGATCACAGATTTCAGATCCCGAGCGCCCGGATCCGGCCCTCGCTTTCCCATCTGAGATCTGAAATTTGAGATCTGAAATGGCGCAACCGCCTGCCGATTCCTGTCTTGAAGGTTGCACCGTCTTGTCAGATACTTTTTTTCCGGCCCCGCCTGGGTGGCGGCTGGAAATCCCCTCCTCCATGTCCGTTCCCCCACGCACGCCGCCGGAAATCCGCGATCACGAGACCCTGCGCATGATCGGGCGCGGCGCCTATGGCGAGGTCTGGATGGCGCGCAGCGTCACTGGCGCGCTGCGGGCGGTGAAGGTGGTCTGGCGCGAGGACTACGACCATGCCGACGCCTTTGAGCGCGAGTTCGAGGCAATCAAGTACTACGAGCCGGTGTCGCGCAAGCACCCCGGCCTGGTGCCGATCCTGCAGGTGGGGCGCAGCGATGAGCAGGGTTTTTATTATTACGTCATGGAGCTGGCCGACGACCTGGAGCGCGGTCGCGACATCCAGGCCGACAGCTACCAGCCGCACATTCTCGGCCTGCAGATGCGCCGGCAGAAGCGCATCCGTGCCTCCGACTGCCTGAAGCTCGGAGCCAACGTCGCCGACGGCCTGCACTACCTGCACCAAAACAAGCTCATCCACCGCGACGTCAAGCCGTCGAACCTGATCTTCATCGACGGCCAGTGCCGGCTGGCCGACATCGGCCTGGTCGCCCTCATGGGCCAGCGCACCTTTGTCGGCACGGAGGGCTTTGTCGCCCCGGAAGGCCCCGGCTCGCCGGAGTCCGACATCTTCTCGCTCGGCATGGTGCTTTACGAGGCGAGCACGGGCAAGGACCGGCTGGATTTCCCGGACATCCCGTCGTGCACGGAGACGGGCGACCAGCTGGAGGACTGGAAACGGCTGCATCGGGTGATCTGCCAGGCCTGTGCGCCGCGCGCCAAGGATCGCTACTCGAGCGCGCATGAGATGGCGCTCGACCTGCGCGGCCAGCCGCTGCCGTCGCGGCGGGCGGTCTGGCAGTGGGCGGCGGTGGCGACGCTGGCCCTGACGCTGGCGGTCGGCTTTGGCATGTGGCTGGCGCTCAAGGACGGCGGTGCGCTGGTGGCGGTGCAGAAGGCGACGCCGCTGCTGACGATCGACAGCGAGCCGGCCGGTGCGGAGGTGTTTGCCGGCGAGAAGCGTCTGGGCCTGACGCCGCTGGAACTGAATCCCGAGGAGGGTGTGCCGGTGATCTACCAGCTGCGCCTGGCCGGTCACAAGCTGCAGGAGATCGAGCACAGTGCCACCCGCGCGCAGCCGGCGCGCTTCGATTTGAAGCTGGAGGCGACCCGCCTGCCGCAGCCGGGCGAGCGCTGGACCAACAGCCTGGGCATGGCCTTCAAGCCGAGCCTCAACGGCCACACCAGCGTCGAGCCGGTGCAGATCAAGTTCTTCAAGCGCTTCCTGGAGGGCACCGGCCGCTCCTTCGAAGGCCGGGTCGTGCGCGCCGCTTCAGGGCAGGAGTCCGCCTACTTCATCGTCGTGCCGATCGGCGATGCCGAGGCCTTCCGCTTCTGGATGACTGAGGAGGATCGCCGCGCCGGCTGCCTGAGCCAGGAGCATCAGTATCAGGTCGAACCGTTTTATTATGTCGAGAGCGGCGCGCCGACCGATGACCTGCCCGATGAGCGTGACACGGAGGCTGGTCCGGAGGAGGGACGCGACTGGCAGGCCTTTCATTTGCGCGTCGAGCGCCAGACCTATGGCAGCGTTGTCGTGCGCACCAGCCCGGAAAAGGTGCGGGTCTTCCAGCACGAGCAGTTCCTCGGTTACACCCCGCTCGAACTGCCGCGGGTGCGCAGCGGGCCGGTCGAGTATGACCTGCGCGAGGAGGGTTTTTCCGACATCATCCTCGAGGGCGAGGTGCGTTCCGGCGAACTGCTCGAACTCTTTGCCGACATGCAGACCCGCCAGGCGGTCACCTTTGGTCGCGAGTGGAAGGCGAACAGCCTCGGCATGCGCTTGGTGCCGCTGGGTGAATCGACGATGATTGCCGCCACCGAGACACGCCGACGCGACTACCTGGAGTTTGCCAAGGCGGCCAACCGGCGCCGGCCGGGCAATGTCGATGCCGAGGGACGCGGAGCCACCCATCCGGTGGTCAGCATCGACCGCGAGGAGGCGCGCGCCTTCTGCGCCTGGCTGACCGAGCGCGAGCGCAACTCCGGCCTGATCGGTGGCAAGGACAGCTACCGGCTGCCGACCGACGAGGAGTGGAGTCGGGCGGTCGGCCTGCCGCTGGAGCGCGGGGTCACCCCGGCCGAGCGCAACGGTCGCATCCGCGGCATCTACCCCTGGGGCTTCGACTGGCCACCGCCGCCGAAGACCGACAACTTGGCCGACATGAACGCGGGCCGCCGCGCCAATCTGGAGAGCCTCATCCCCGGCTACGAGGACAATTTCCCCCAGCTCTCGCCCGTCGGCGCCTTCCCGCCCAACGAGCGCGGCATCCTCGGTCTGGCGGGCAACGTCGCCGAATGGGTGGACACCGACTACGACAACGGCCGCAAGACACCCTCCGGCAAGGCGGTGCTAGGCACCGTGCGCGGTGGTAGTTGGCGCAGCGCCAACCCGGACGAGCTGCTGTCCTCCGTCCGGCAGTCGGTCCCGGCCGACAGCCGCAGCCAGGCAATCGGCTTCCGGGTGGTGCTCGAGCGTGGTCGCTGAGAAAAGCCCGGCCGCCGCTTGCGGCGGTGGGGGGCGACTGCTTGAATGGCGGTCGATTCATGACCTCCAAGCACTTCCACTTCATCGGCATCTGTGGCACCGCCATGGGCTCGACCGCCGTCGCCCTGCGCGCCCTCGGCCACCGCATCACCGGTTCGGATGAGAAGGTGTATCCGCCGATGTCCGACGTGCTGCGCGCGGCCGGCATTGAGCTGACCGAGGGCTACAAGCCGGAGAACCTGCCGGAGGGAGCTGACCTCTATGTCGTCGGCAACGCCATCTCGCGCGGCAACGAGGAATTGGAAACCGTGCTTGAGCGGCGCCTGCCCTATGTGTCGATGGCCGAACTGCTGCGCCGCGAAGTCATCCAGGGCAAGCGCAGCTTTGTCGTCAGCGGCACCCACGGCAAGACGACGACCACGACCCTGCTCGCCTGGATCCTCGAACACGCAGGTCGCAACCCGGGTTTCATGATCGGCGGCGTGCCGGCGAACTTCGACAGCGGCGCGCGCTTCAATCACGGCGAGTTCTTCGTCATCGAGGGCGACGAGTACGACACTGCCTACTTCGACAAGCGCTCGAAGTTCCTGCACTACCTGCCCGAGTGCGTCATCGTCAACAACATCGAGTTCGATCACGCCGACATCTTTGGCAGCCTCGACGAGATCCTGCTGACCTTCCAGCGCCTGCTCAACAGCGTGCCGCGCAACGGCCTGGTCCTGCTCAATGGCGACGACGCCAACTGCCTGTCGCTGAAGAGTTACGCGCCCGTGCGCACGGTCGGTCTCGGCGAGACCTGCAGCGAGCGTATTCGCCTGACCGGCGGCGACGGCGAGGGCACCGATTTCGAGATCAACGGCGTGGCCTTCCGCGTGCCGATGATTGGCGAGTTCAACGTCCGCAACGCCGCCATGGCCGTCTGCGCCGCGCGTCATGCGGGTTTGAGCGATGCGGAAATCCGCGCCGCGTTGGTGGCCTTCAAGGGCATTCGCCGTCGCCAGCAGGTGCGCGGCGAGGCCGGCGGTGTCACCGTGGTCGATGACTTCGGGCATCACCCGACCGCGATCCGCGAGACCCTGCGCGGCATGCGCCAGAAGTACCCGGGTCGGCGCCTGTGGGCGGTGTTTGAGCCGCGCTCGAACACCAGCCGACGCAACCTCATGCAGAATGAACTCGGCGAGGCCCTCAAGGAAGCCGATGGCTCGGTCATTGCCGCGGTCGCCAATCCCGAAAAGGTGGCGGCCGATCAGCGCCTCGATCCCGACGCGGTCGCCGAGTCCGTGCGCGCCGCGGGTCGCGCCTGCTTCCACGAGCCCGACACGGCGGCCATCGTCGCCCGGCTCAAGGCTGAGTGCCGCGCCGGCGATGTCATCCTGGTCTTCAGCAACGGCGGCTTCGACGGCATCCACGACAAACTGCTCGCGGCGCTGGGGTCTGACC
>JAEYYS010000417.1 GCA_023428335.1 Verrucomicrobiota bacterium
GCCGGAGACGCGGCCGCATGGCTGCTCGACGAAATGGATCGACAAGCGCGCGCAGGTGGCGGCCGATCAGGAGAAGTGGCAGACAACGCCGGTGGAGGTGGGCCTGATCGATGCCAAGGGCGTGGCCGAACTGCGGCGCAACGCGACGAAGAAGGTGCGCCTGTTCAATGTTTTCGCCACCTGGTGCGGGCCCTGCGTTGAGGAGTTTCCGGAGTTGGTCGCCACGCAGCGCAAGTTCGCCCTTCGCGACTTCGAGTTCATCGCCATCAGCCTGAACGAACCGGATGAAATTGCCGAGGTGAAGCAGTTTCTGGAGGAGCAGAACGCCATCGTGCCCGACCGCCTGAAGGCCTCGCTCAAGACCGAGGGGCGCCCGGGCAACGCTTACGTCTTCAAGGGCGCGAGCCAGGACGAACTGATCGCCGCGCTTGATCCGGAATGGCCGGGCCCGATCCCGCACACCCTGGTCGTGGCACCGGGGGGCGAGGTGATCTTCCGTCACAACGGCGAGATTGAGGGAGAGGCTCTGCGCGCGAAGATCCTTGAGCATCTGGGCCGCTACTACGTGCCGGAAAAATGATCGGCGGAGGCAGGGATCCCGCGGTCGGTGTTGTGGGTGGGGGCAGTGACCCCGCGGTTTGGGATGGTGCGACGCGAATCGGCCCACCCCGCGGTCAGTGCCCGCGGCTACAGATGAGCCGCCCACTCTCGAACTTTCGGCAACAAAGGGTCGGTAGGCGCTGTTGGTCTGTCATGATCCCGCGTCTCGCTTGTCTCTTGGTCGCTTGCCTCACGATCGCCAGTCTGTCCGCGCCCCTATCCGCCCAGGAGGCGAAGTCGCCCAACGCGGTGTTTCGCGAGGGGGTGTCGCTCTTCTTCGAGGCCAAGCCGAAGGAATCTGTGGCGGCCTTTGACCGCCTGCTGGAATTGGAACCCGGCGTCAAACCGAAGCTCTGGCAGCGCGGGCTGGCGCTGTACTATGCCGACGACTTTGCCCGTGGGCGCGAGCAGTTTGAGGTGCATCAGACGGTGAACACGGCCGATGTCGAAAACGCCGCCTGGCATTTCCTCTGCGTGGCCCGGCTGGAGGGCGTCGAGGCGGCGCGCAAGCACCTCATTCCCATTGAGGGCGACAGCCGGGTGCCGATGCAGCAGGTCCATGAGTTGTTTGCCGGCACGGGCACGGTCGAGCAGGTGCTGGCGGCGGCGGAGCAGGGGGAGGGCGAGGAGTTGCGCAACCATCGCTGCTTTGCGCATCTTTACCTTGGCTTGTACTTCGAGGCCTTGGGCGAGGTCGCCAGGGCGAAGGACCACATCCTCAAGGCGGCGAACGATTTCTCCATGGATCACTACATGGGCCAGTGCGCCGTCGTGCATGCGCGGGTGCGCGGCTGGGACGCAAAAAAAGAGTGACGGCCGGGGGCCGTCACTCTCGGTGAAACGTGAGGGGGGGCGGGTCGCTTACTTGGCGGCCTTGGGCCAGCCACCGAAGTTGGCGCCGGCGGCGATCCACTTCTTGATGAGCTCCTGGTCGGCGGCGCTGACGCGGTCGCCCTTGCCTTCCGGCGGCATGGCGAGGTCATCGGATTCCGGCAGGGCCATGGTCTTGAGCAGCCAGCTGTCGTCCGGCTTGCCGGCGACGACGTTTTCCTTCGGATACTCCTTGCCGCCGGCCATGATGCCTTCGGCGGTGTCGAGCACCAAGCCGCCCTTCGGGCGCTTCACGCGGCCATTCTCTTCGTGCTCGGTTTCATGGCACTTGAAGCAGCTGGTCTTGAGGATCGGCAGAATCTGCTTTTCGAAGCTGATGTCTTCGGCGGACGCGAAGCTGGCGGTCAGGACGAGGGCGGCAAGGGTGGTTTGGAGTTTCATGCGACAGGAAAATGGGCGGAGGCGTGGCTCTGGTCAAGTGGAAGACGCAGGGGCGCAGTCCGCTTCACGCGGCGCGCTGAACGGCCCAGGCCAGCCCGCTGAGCGCGATCAGTGCCAGGGCGGGCCGGGCAAGGCGCGCGGTGTACCAGGTGCGCCGCCAGCACGGGCTGAAGACCAGCACCAGCGCGCCGATGACGACGAGCTGGCCGAGTTCGACGCCGAGGTTGAAGCCGAGCAGGGCGGCCGCCGGACTGCGGCGCAGGGCTTCCTCACGCACGAGGTTGTGGGCGAAGGCGAGGCCGTGGATGAGACCGAAGGCGGGCACGAGCGCCCAGCGGAGTCGCTCCAGCCAGGCGCGGCGCGGCAGCAGGCCTTCCAGGCCGAGGGCGGCGATGCTCAGGCCGACGGCGATTTCGACCCAGTGGGGTTCGACGGCGAGTCCGGCGAGCACGACCAGGCCGAGGGTCAGCGAGTGAGCGAGCGTGAAGAGGGTGACCTGACCGAGCAGGGCGGGCAAGCTGCGCGCGAGGAAGAACAGCCCGACCAGGAACGCCAAGTGATCGAGGCCATCCGGCAGGATGTGGCGGAAGCCGGAGAGGAACGGGTCGCCGAACGCCGTCGCATCCCAAGGACCGACCGCGGCCAGCAGCTCATGCGAGCCGAGGGCCAGCAGCAGCAGGGTGGCGATGAGGGTGGTCGGCGAAGGCACGGAACAAGGAACAAGGAACAAGGAACAAGGAACAAGGGCGCCAAGTGAAATCTGGAGCCTGACAATAAGAAATGCACCCACGAAAAATCCTTGTTGATGGATCGTGATTTGCGGGCATGACTGGGGCATGAGTCATCGCATCCAGGATTTGCCGATGGATGATCGGCCGCGCGAGCGGCTGCTGCGGCTGGGGCCGGGGGCGCTGACCGATGCGGAGCTGCTGGCCCTGTTCATCAACACGGGGGTGCGCGGCGAGAACGCCATCCAGGTGGCGCAGCGCCTGTTGCGTGAGGCGGGCTCGCTGCGCCAGCTCGCCCGCGTGGCGGCGCCGGAACTGGCCCAGGCCCGGGCGCTCGGGCCGGCCAAGGCGGCGCACCTGGTGGCCGCCTTTGAACTGGGTCGGCGCGCCGAGCGGGAATGGGTCAAGGAAACGCCCTTGAACAGCCCGGAACTGGTCTACCGCCACGTCGCCGCCGAGATGCAGGCCCTGGCCCACGAGACGGTGCGCGTGCTGCTGCTCAACACCCGCCTGCACCTGATGCGCGAGGAACGGGTCTTCACCGGCACCGTCAATGAAACGGTCGCCCACCCGCGCGAGATCCTGCAGCCGGTCATCGTCCACAAGGCCTACGGCTTCACGGTCGTGCACAATCACCCCTCGGGCGATCCCTCGCCGAGCGAGGCCGATCGCCGGCTGACCCGCCGCCTGCGCGAGGCCGCCGAGGTGCTCGGGCTGGTCTTCCTCGACCACCTCATCATCGGCCTGCCGGCCGAGGGGCGTGGCCAGCCCTACTTCAGCTTCAAGGAATGCGGGCTGCTCTGAGCTGACGACCCGCCCGCCGGTCCGCTTGCTTTTCCGTCGCCGCAGCGGATGGTCGGCCCATGCTGCTGATCATCGACAACTACGACTCCTTCACGTACAATCTCGTCCAGTACTTCGGCGAGATGGGTGCGCAGATGGAGATCCGCCGGAACGACCAGGTGACCCTGGACGAGATCCGGCAGTTGCGACCGGACCACATCTGCGTTTCGCCCGGCCCCTGCACGCCCAAGGAGGCGGGCATCAGCTGCGACGTGATCCGCACCTTTGGTCCGAGCATCCCGCTGCTCGGCGTCTGCCTCGGCCACCAGAGCATCGGCCATGTCTTCGGCGGTGACGTCGTGCGCGCCGGTCGGCTCATGCACGGCAAGACCTCGATGATCCATCACGCCGGTGCCTCGGTCTTCAAGGGCCTGCCCGACCCCTTTGAGGCGACCCGCTACCACTCGCTGCTGGTCAAGCGCGACACCCTGCCGGACTGCCTGGAGATCACCGCGGTCGCCGTCGATGACGACAGCGAAATCATGGGCCTGCGCCACAAGGAGTTCCCCATCCACGGCGTGCAGTTCCATCCCGAGTCCATCCTCACCCAGCAGGGCAAGCAGCTGCTGCAAAACTTCCTCGATCTCTGATTCGCGACGGTTTTCGTTCTCCACCCTGAGCCCGACCGGGGGCACTGCCCCCGGCTACAATCCACACCACCGATCACCGGGGTCACTGCCCCCGCTCCAACGCCGCCCGCTTTTTCGTTCCCATGTCGCCCGCCCTTCTCCGCTACTGCCCGGATCTGTATCACTACCAGCGCCGCCAGACCCGCGTCTGCCAGGTCGGGCCGGTCGGCATCGGCGGCGACAACCCGGTGCGGGTGCAGTCGATGCTGACCAGCGACACCCGCGACACGGAGTCCTGCGTGCGCGAGGCGCTGGAACTGGCTGCCGCCGGCTGCGAGATCGTCCGGGTCACCGCCCAGACGCGGGTGATCGCGGAAAATCTGCGGAACATCCGCGACGGCCTGCGCGCCGCCGGCTGCGAGGTGCCGCTGGTGGCCGACATCCATTTCAAGCCCGATGCCGCCATGGAGGCGGTGAAGTGGGTGGAGAAGGTGCGCGTCAATCCGGGCAACTACGCCGACAAGAAGAAGTTCGCGGTGAAGGAATACACCGATGAGGAGTATGCCGCCGAGGTGGCCTACATGGAGGCGCAGTTCGTGCCGCTGGTCGAGGAGTGCCTGCGCCTTGGCCGCGCCATGCGCATCGGCACCAACCATGGTTCGTTGAGCGACCGCATCATGAACCGCTGGGGCGACACCCCGCTGGGCATGGTCGAGAGCGCGCTGGAGTTTGCCCGCATCGCCCGTGCCCGCGATTTCCACAACTTTTTGTTCAGCATGAAGGCCAGCAACCCGAAGGTCATGATCGAGGCCTACCGGCTGCTGGTCGCCCGGCTCGAGGAACTGGGCGGCGACTGGAATTATCCGATTCACCTTGGGGTCACCGAGGCCGGCGACGGCGAGGACGGTCGCATCAAGAGCGCCATCGGCATCGGTTCGCTGCTGGCCGACGGCATTGGCGACACCATCCGCGTCTCACTGACGGAGGATGCCATCCATGAGATCCCGGTGGCGCGAGCCTTGGTTGCCTCGGTGACCGAAGCGATGCAGGCCTGTGCCGGCACGAAGGTGGTGGCGCCGGCGGCAGCCGGTTACGATGCCTTCAGCTACCGCCGCCGTGCCTCGCAGAAGCTCGTCCTCCAGGGTGTCGAGGTCGGCGGTGGCGCCACGGTGGCGGTGTTCGCCCCGCAGGCGCACTGGGACGCGCTGGCGCACAAGCTGGACAAGCTTGGTGACTACAAGCCGGAGATCGTTTTTGAAACCAGCGGCGCGCTTGAGATCGATCCGCGCGATGACGCCGCCCTGGCTGCGGTCAACGCCGGTGGCGAGGTCCGCCTGGTGACCGTGGCCGACGGCACACCGCTGCAGCCGATCCATGCCTACCGCTTGTTGGCGGCCAAGCTCGACGAGCGCCATCCGATTCTTCTGAAGGATCGCTTCGCGCCGGCGGCCGGCGAGGGCGAGTTCACCGCCAACCTGCTTGCCGCGGCGACGCCGCTCGGCTCGCTGCTCTGCGACGGCATTGGCGATGCCGTGCTGGTGCGCAGCGAACCGGCGCCGGGGCAGTCGCTGCGGCTCGCCTACAACATCCTGCAGGCCGCCGGCGTGCGCATTTTCAAGACCGACTACGTCGCCTGCCCGAGTTGCGGGCGGACGCTGTTCAACCTGCAGCAGACGACCCAGAAAATCCGCGTAGCCACCGGCCATTTGAAGGGCGTGCGCATCGCCGTCATGGGCTGCATCGTCAACGGCCCCGGTGAGATGGCCGATGCCGATTTCGGCTATGTCGGTGGTGCGCCCGGCAAGATCAATCTGTACGTCGGCAAGACCGCGGTGAAGTTCAACATCCCCGAGGAGGAGGCCGTGGAGCGATTGGTCGATCTGATCAAGGAGCACGGCCGCTGGTTTGAGGCGGCTTGACGGGCGGCCTGTAGGGCGGGACAGCGACCCGCGGCAGCCACCAGGGTCACTGTCCCGGCTGCAGAGAGAGCAAAATCCCTCCTCGCTCCGGCCCGAAGCCTGCGCTATGAAAACGCATGCGTTCCCTCAAGGCTGAAGCCTGTCCCGATCCGGCGCCGCCGCCGGGGGTGACGCTGCTGCCGGACGGAGCCTGTTTTGTCGTGCATTCGCGACATGCCACGGCGGTTGAGCTCTGCCTCTTTGATCCCGCCGATCCGGTGCGGGAGATCGCCCGCCATGCGATGAGTCGTGGCGAGCGCGATCTCTGGCGTCTGCACCTGCGCGGTGCCAGGCCCGGTCTGGTCTATGGCTTCCGCGCCCACGGCCCCTGGCTGCCGGAGAACGCGCTGCGCTACAACCCCAACAAGCTGCTGCTCGATCCCTATGCGCGCGCGGTGGTCGGTCTGCCGCACGGCCATTCAGCGCAGCTCGGCCCCGAGGGGCCGGGCGAGGGCAACGGCGCACTCGACAGTGCCCCGTTCACGCCCAAGGCCGTGGTTGTCGATGAGGAATTCGACTGGGGTGACGACCGTCCGCCGCGTGTGCCGTGGCGCGACACGGTGATCTATGAGCTGCACGTCAAGGGCTTCACCCGAATGCATCCGCAGGTGCCGGAGACGCAGCGCGGCACCTATGCCGGGCTCGCGCATCCGGAAGTGATCGCGTACCTGCGCGAGCTTGGCGTCACCAGCCTGCAACTGCTGCCGGTGCACCAGCATCTCGACGACCAGTTCCTGCTCGAGAAGGGCCTGACGAACTACTGGGGCTACAACACGATCGGCTTTTTTGCGCCGCATCAGGAGTATGCCT
Organism: Verrucomicrobiota bacterium; assembly: GCA_023428335.1. Taxonomy (GTDB): domain Bacteria; phylum Verrucomicrobiota; class Verrucomicrobiia; order Verrucomicrobiales; family Verrucomicrobiaceae; genus Prosthecobacter. The sequence goes on from JAEYYS010000417.1 coordinate 6,781, forward strand.
CGGCGATCGAGCCCGGCGCCTGCGTGCGCGAGTTCAAGGCCATGGTCAAGGCCCTGCACGCGGCCGGCCTGGAGGTGATTCTCGACGTCGTTTACAATCACACCGCCGAGGGCGACGAACGCGGGCCGACGCTGCTGTTCCGCGGGCTCGACGACCGCCTCTACTACCGCCATCACTTCGGCGAAAGCGGTGCCAGCTACGTCAACGTCACCGGCTGCGGCAATGCCGTCAACACGGCGAGTCCGCCGGCCCTGCGCCTCATCCTCGACAGCCTGCGCTACTGGGTCACCGAGATGCATGTCGACGGCTTCCGCTTTGATCTGGCGGTGACGGTCGGCCGCGACGACGACCACGCCTTCGATGCCAACAGCCAGTTCCTGGCCGCGCTTGCCCAGGATCCGGTGCTGGCGAAGGTCAAGCTGATCGCCGAGCCCTGGGACATCCTGCGCATGGACAGCTACCAGGTCGGCGGTTTTCCCGAGCCCTGGCGCGAGTTGAACGGTCGCTACCGCGACGCTGTGCGGCGTTTCTGGATGAACGATGCGGGATCCACCGCCGAGTTCGCCAAGCGCCTGTGCGGCAGCCAGGATCTCTATGGCTGGAGCCAGCGACCGGCGCTTACGAGCGTCAACTTCCTCACCTCGCACGACGGTTTCACCCTGCTCGATTTGGTCAGCTACGAGCGCAAGCGCAACGAGGCCAACGGCGAGGACAACCGCGACGGCGACGATGCCAACCACAGCACGAACTGCGGCGCGGAGGGGCCGACCGACGATGCCGAGGTGCTGGCCCGGCGCGCGCGCCTGCGGCGCAGCCTGATGGCGACCCTGATGACTTCGGTGGGCGTGCCCTTCCTGACGGCCGGCGACGAGCGCGGCCGCAGCCAGGGCGGCAACAACAATGCCTACTGTCAGGACAATGTGGTGAGCTGGATCGATTGGTCGGTCTGCGACGAGGCCATGCTCGCCTGCACACGGCGGTTGATCGCCCTGCGGCGGGCGGAGCCGGCCCTGCGGCGGACCGAGTTTTTCACCGGCCTGCCCGGCCCGGAGGGTGGGCCACCCGATGTGCTTTGGCTGCGTGGCGACGGCCATCTGCTCTGCCACGAGCGCTGGCACGAGCCGGGTCGCAGTCATTTCGGCGCCCTGCTCGGCGAGGGACTGCTGCTGCTGTTCAACCGTGCCGGCGAGGCGGTGGACTTCCTGCTGCCGGGCGACCGTGCCTGCGTCTGGGAGATCGTTCTCGACAGTGCCCACGATGGTCATGCGGCACCGCCCCGGCATCCGGCGCATTACCACGGCGGCCGCACGCA
>JAEYYS010000446.1 GCA_023428335.1 Verrucomicrobiota bacterium
AGCCAAGAGTATTCAGTTTTTCGAGCCCGGTCTTGGATTTCTCCATATCGTGGCTCGCGACTCGTTTGACCAAACGCTATTAGAGCAATTGGTGGCGGCGTTTGACCGAGTCAAAAAGCACAACTACTCGAAAGTGCTGCATGTATACGGGGCATATGACCTCGGCGCATTTGATTCCATCGGAATCGCTCCACCTGGAGTGGCGGAAGTCTATAAAACTCAATCGCCCTTTTTGGCCAAATGTGGATTCGAGGTGTTTCCGATGCACGGTATCGAGTTCCAGAACGGGTTTTCCACGGAACAGTTCTGGGCCCAGCGACGAAGGCAAGACAAGTGGTGTGTTTCCACCATCGACTGGTCCCGGCGTATTGAACTTCGCCGGAGCGTTTGACCGAAGTTTACACCATGGACGCAGCTACTTCTTGGACGAACACTTTCACCCTTCACGTGCGACAACTCGGCGTCAGTGATTGACTTCGTTGGATCTCCAGTAGCCGAGGCACTTGCGCGGCGGCACCCGAACTGGGTTGAAGGTTGTCAGCGGGGGCGGCGTTCTTCCTGCCCGATGATTGCTCCCGCCACCCTGCTTCGCTGCCTGTTTTGGGTCCCCCTCTTTGCCAGCGCCTTGACGCCACCGCCGGGCGTGAAGGTGGATCGGTTCATCGCCCTGACCGACGCCCCCTGGCAGGGGCTGGAAGCAGCGTCCGTCAAGCTGCGTTCGCAGCAGAACCTCGAGGTTGTGTCGCGCGGTGCGGTGACGGTGAAGGTCGATGTCGATCGGCCGGACGATGCGCGGGTGTTGCCGGCGGTGCTCATGGTCCATGGCGGTGGCTGGACGGGCGGCAGCAAGGAGGCGATGCGGCCGTTGGCCCGGGCTCTGGCCGCGCGCGGCTGGGTCGTGGTCAGCACGAGCTACCGTCTGGCCGGGCAGGCGCCCTATCCGGCAGCCGTGCACGACGTCAAGGCGTCGGTCCGCTGGCTGCGCGCCCATGCTGCCGAGTTCGGTCTCGACCCGCAGCGCGTGGGTGCGGTTGGCGGGTCGGCGGGCGGACACTTGGTCGGTCTGGTGGCGACCACGGCCGACCGTCTCCTTGAGGAAGCCAATGGCCCGTGGGCGGAGCAGTCGGCGCGCCTTGACGCGGCGGTGCTGATGGGCGCCGGGGTCGACCAGCTGGCCCGGGCTTTGGAATCGCCCAAGCCGATCCCCAGCCAGCTCGTCTTCTTTGGCGGGCCGGTGAGTGAGCGACGCGAGATTTACCGCGGGGCCTCGCCCTTCCACCAGCTCACCGCCGCCTGCCCGCCGCTGCTCTTTCTTGACGGGGAGAAGGACGATCCCGGCGCCCGCTACGTGACGATGCGCCAGCGCATGGATGAACTGGGCGTTGCCCACGAACTGGCGGTGGTCGAGGGCTGCGCCCACGGCGCCTGGGGCAAGTCGCCCTGGCTCGAGCGCATGGTCGGCGAGATGGACCGCTTTCTCAGCGCCAGGCTCAAAACGGCCGTACGCTGACAGCCCACCGGAAAGCCTTGCCGGCCGGGCCGGCCTGCGCCAGATGGACACTAGAACTGACCCCGCTCCCGCGTTCGTATCCCAACCGCCATGCTTCGTTCCCTTTGCCTTCTCAGCCTGCTCCTTGTCAGTCCGCTTGCCGGCCAGTGGCCGCAGGAGGGCAGCGACCTCAAGCCCGATCCCAAGGCGGTGTTTGGCCGTCTCGACAACGGCCTGCGCTACGTCGTGCTGCCCCATGACGAGCCGCCTGGTCGCGCCAGCCTGCGCATCTACATGGATGTCGGTTCGCTGATGGAGGCCGACGACCAGCAGGGCATGGCGCACTTCCTCGAGCACATGGCCTTCAACGGCTCGCGCCACTTCCCGGGCGGCGAGATGGTCGAGTACTTCCAGCGCCTGGGCATGGGCTTTGGCGCCGACACCAATGCGCACACCTCCTTCAAGGAGACGGTGTACATGCTGGAACTGCCGAAGGTCGAGGCCAAGCTGATTGAGGAGGGGCTGCAGCTGTTCCGCGACTACCTCGATGGCATGAACCTCGATGCCAAGGAGATCGACCGCGAGCGCGGCATCATCCTCAGCGAGAAGCTGAGCCGCGACTCGATCGAGTACCGCACGATGATCGAGGGCTACAAGTTTGCCCTGCCGGAATCCCTGCTGCCCAAGCGCCTGCCGATCGGCATTGAGGAGACGCTGAAGACGATGCAGCGCCCGCGCTTCGTCGATTTCTACGAGACCTGGTACACGCCCAAGCGCGCCATGATTGTCGCGGTCGGCGACTTCAAGGACGTGCCGGCCGTTGAGGCCGAGATCCGCCGGCAGTTCGCCGACGCCAAGGCTCCGCGCGGTGATGCCGCCGATCCCTCGTTTGGCAAGATCAGCAGTGGCCGCGGCCTGATCGCCAAGCTGCACACGGAGATGGAGGCCAAGGCGGTCGATGTCTCGCTGGAAATCCTGCGTCCGGCGAAGAACCGGCCCGACAGCGCGGCGACGCGGCGCGACAAGACGGTGCGCGACCTTGCCGACGCCATGCTCAACCAGCGTTTCTCCAAGCTCGCCAAGGCCGAGGGTGCGCCCATCCTCGGTGCCGAGTCCTACAGCTACGAGTACCTGCAGTTCGTCGAGGTCATTGGCGCCATGGCCCAGTGCGCGCCCGAGCAGTGGCAGGCGGCGCTGGCCCTGATCGAGACCGAGGTGCGCCGCGCGGTCGAGCACGGCTTCACTGATGCCGAGTTCGAGGAGGCCAAGGCCAGCCTGCTGAAGAACGCCCAGCTGCGCGCCGCGCAGGCCGACACCCGCAAGTCGCGCGACCTCGCCAGCGGCCTGGTCAAGGTCATGGCCGCCAAGCAGGTCTTCACTCATCCCGGCACCGACCTCGCCCGCATCGAGGCCGCGCTGGCGGCGCTCAGCAAGGACGAGTGCCACCGCGCCTTCGCCGAGACCTGGAACAGTGCCGACCGGCAGATCTTTGTCGGTGGCAAGCTCAAGCTGGAGGGCGAGGCCGAAGCCCAGATCCTCGCCGCCTATCAAGCCAGCCAGGCCAAAGCCGTGGAGGCGCCGGTCGCCGAGAAAACGGTGGCCTTCGCCTACGCCAACCCCGGCCCGGCCGGCAAGGTGGCCTCGCATCAGGTCGAGGCCGATCTCGAAGTGACCCGCGCCGTGCTGGCCAACGGCGTGCGCGTCAACCTCAAGCCGACGCCGTTTGAAAAGGGCAGCGTGCGCGTGACCCTCAACTTCGGCGGCGGCAAGCTCAGCGCGCCGGCCGACAAGCCGGGCCTGATCGCCTTTGCCAACAGCACCTTCATTGCGGGCGGCCTTGAGGCACACAGTGCCGACGACCTGCGCCGCCTGTTTGCCAGTCGCACGGTGGGCATGGACTTCAGCGTGGGCGACGAAGCCTTCCTGCTGGCGGGTCGCACCACGCCGCAGGATCTGGAGGCCCAGCTGCAACTGCTCACCGCCTGCCTGACCGCGCCCGGCTACCGCGAGGAGGCCCAGCGCCAGTTCGAGAAGAATCTGGAGCCGCTCTATGTCCAGCTGCGCCACACGGCCGAGGGCCTCATGAATGACAAGGTTGTGTCCTTCCTGCACGGCGGCGACTTCCGTTTCAGCTATCCGGAGATCGAGGTGATGCGCCAGCGCAACCTTGCCGAACTGAAGGCTTGGCTGACGCCGGCGCTGACGAAGGACTACCTGGAGGTGGCGATTGTCGGTGACTTCGAGCCGGCGGCCGCCCTGGAGGCCGTCCGCAAGACCCTCGGCGCCCTGCCGGAACGCGCGTCGACGAAGCCGGACTACGCCAAGGAACGCCAGATCGATTTCCCGGGTCCGCAGGTGAAGGACCTGCCGTTCAGCACCGAGATCCCGAAGGCGGTGGCTGCGCTGTACTGGCCGACCGGCGACATGCTCGACATCCGGCGCACGCGCCGCCTGAGCCTGCTCGCCTCCATTCTCGACGACCGCCTCCGCATCAAGGTGCGCGAGGAACTCGGCGAGACCTACAGTCCGGCCTGTTACCACGTCGCCAACGACACCTTCACCGGTTACGGCTACATGACCGCGATGATCGAGTGCAAGCCCGAGCAGGCCGGTGCGCTGGCCAAGCTGGTCACTGAGATCGCCGCCAAGTTGGCCGAGGGGCCCATCACCGAGGATGAGTTTGAGCGCGCGCAGAAGCCGCTGCTCAGCCAGCTCGAGCAGATGCGCCGCGACAACCGGTACTGGGCGCAGAACGTCGTGCGCAACTGCCAGGAACATCCCGAGCGACTCGACTGGGCGCGCTCGCTGCTGAGCGACTTCGAGGGCATCACCATCGCGGAGTTGCAGGCCTTGGCGAAGACCTACCTGCCGGCCGCGCGTGCGGTGGCGGTGAAGGTGCTGCCGCAGTGATCGACCTGCCTCAGCCGCGGCCCTCGCCGCGACTGGCGGCATGGCTGAAGTAGTGCTCGGTGAGCAGGTCGGAAAGTCGCTCCAGGCCGTCGATGAAGCGCGTGCAAAACGCGTCGATGGCCGCGGGTGCTTCCTCAGGGCGACGCGCCAGCGCGTCGAGGTTGAGCGCCGCGAGGTCGGAGCGCAGACCGTCGGCCTCGCGTCGTTCCGGAGCGGTCAGGTCGCGGTGCAGACCGGCCGGCAACTGGGCGCACTGACGGCCAATGACGGCAAACTGGCGGGCGACCGAGCGCGGGTTGCTTTCGTTGAGCAGCAGCAGGTCGAGCACCGGCAGCAGGGCCGGGCGGGCGAAGTGCAGGCGACGGTAGGTCATGCTGCTGTCGCACACCTCCAGCAGTGGCACGAACACCGCATCGTCGCTGGCTGCCTGGCTGGCAGCGGTGCGGGCCAGGCGGGCGAGGGTGGTGGCGCGTTCGAGGCGCCGGCCGATTTCCATGAAACGCCAACCATGACCGCGCGTCATGTTTTCCTGCTGCATGCCGCTCACGGCGGCGAGATTCAGGATGAGGGTGTCGAGCATGGCCTGGGCGGTGCCGGCCTGGAAAGGGCCGGCC
>JAEYYS010000445.1 GCA_023428335.1 Verrucomicrobiota bacterium
CCTCCCTCAAGGTGGGGCATGACCCCTCGACGCAAGCATCGCTGCCGCATCGTTCTCACCGGCGGCCCCGGCGGCGGCAAGACCACCGCCGCCGACCTCTTCCGCCGCGAGATCGGCGAGCGGGTCATCCTGGTGCCGGAGGCGGCCACCCTCGTCTTCAGCGGCGGCTTCCCGCGCGTCCATGAACCGCACGCGGTGCACGCCGCCCAGCGCGCGATCTACCACGTTCAGAAAAACCTCGAGGACGTCCAGGCGGCGCGCTTCCCCGACCGCGTCCTGCTCTGCGACCGCGGCACGGTCGACGGCGCCGCCTACTGGCCGGGCGAACCCTCCGGCTTCTTTGCTGACCTCGGCACGACGATGCAGGCCGAGCTGGCCCGCTACGATGCCGTCATCTTTTTTGAGAGCGCCGCGGTCGGCGGCATCGGCATCGAGGGCGGCAACCCGACGCGCATCGAAAACCTCGAGGAAGCGGTCGAACTCGACGGCCGCCTGCGCGCCCTCTGGAGCAAGCACCCGCGCTTCTTCCTGGTGCCGCACAACGCCTCCTTCTTCAAAAAGATCTCCTTCGGCCTCGCCGTGCTTGAGGGCGTGGTCAGCAACCTCAATGGCAACGCCAAGCCTGCCGCCCCGCGCAAGGGCCGCAAGGTCAGGGGTTCTCGGGGTTGAAGTGCGGGCGCAGCAGGCCGTCGCTGCCGCGCGGCCACCAGGCGCCGTCCTCCACCCACTCGCGCAGCACGCCGATCTCGTCGTCGGTGAGCGACACGTCCAACCGCGGCATGAGCTTGGGATGGGTGCCGCCGCGGGCGACCGAGCGAATCAGGAGACTGGCATCGGGCTGGCCCGGCACCAGAAAGGCGCTGCCGTCCGGCCGGCGCTTGAAGGCGCCGCCATCGCGGTGTTCGAGCGACAGCCCCGCGGGCGGGGTCGGACCGCTGTGGCAGCGCAGGCACTGGCGTTCCAGCACCGGCTTCACCTCGGTGAAAAAGTAGCGTCGCTCCTCCGGCTGGGGCGACATCTGGCAGGCGCCCAGGGCGAGTGCGGCGGCGAGGGGAAGCAGTCGGTTCATGGTTTGGTCCAAAGCAACGCCAGGAAGAGCGGGAATTCTTTCCGTGCGCGGTTTTCCGCCTTCGCCTTGGGCCCCGGCTGGCTCTCCTTGTGCGAATGCCATTCCTCCAGGCCCGCCAGTTGCAGGCCGGCGCGGAAACCGGCCGCCGTCAGGGTCTGCAGGCTGCGGTGAAAGCTGATCGTGCTCTCGCTGTCGGCCTTGCCCGGGTGCATGGTGATCGGCACGGCCAGCGTCGTGGTGTAGGCGTCGACCCGGCGGTATTGGATCTTGCGCTCTTCCTCAAAGCCCCAGGCCGACTGGCGCGGGATGCGGAAGGCCGGATGGTTGAGCACCCAGAGCAGGCGCCCGCCCGGTCTCAACACGGCGGCGGCGGCGGCGATCACCTCGTCGAGGTGCTCCATGTTCTGCAGGCAGAGGATGGCCGAGCCGGCGTCGAACTCGCCCAAGCCGTCGAGCTGAGCGGCATCGCGATCGTAGTAGCGCACTGGCGTCCGGCTCGGGTAGGTGCGCGCGCGGGCGATCAGGGAGGCGGCGGCATCGACCCCGGTGACGCGCGCGCCGGCCTCGGCCATGGCGCGACAGAACACGCCCTGGCCGCAGCCGAGATCGAGGATTTTTTCGCCGCGCGCCGGGCGCAGCAGGCGCAGGGCACCGGGGATGACCACCGCCTGATAGAGTTCCGAGCCGCGCTCACCGAGGATGCGGTCGTACCAGTCGGCCGACTTCTCCCACGAAGTGCCGCCGCGACTGCGGTCGCCACGCGGCGGCCCACCGGGCCGGCCACCCGGGCGTGGACCGCCCCGCGGAGGCGTGCGCGAGCCAACCGGTTTGCGGGGACGTTCAGGAGCGGGCATGAGGCCTCACGTATCGCCGCAATGCCGCCCCGGCGCCACGGGAAAAGCGGGGCTGGGGTCTCATGGCCGGACGACCCGAGTTCAGCGACGGCGGGCGAGGCCAACCAAACCGGAGCGAACCAGTCGCGTTGTCCGCCTTTGCCACCTCAGACTGACTCTTCTTCTTTGAAGTTTTTGAGGATTCGAGGTCGATGTCCGATGGCAGCTTCTAGTTCGTCGAGAAGAAGCGCGACATCGAGCCTTGAGCGAGATCTGTAGAAATCGATCTCCCCAGCATCGGTCTGCATCCAGATCCGAATCACGTCTCGGAACAACCATCGCCGCCGCTCAAGAATGATGCCACGCACCATCGATGGAATGACCGCACCCTGTGGTTTGGCGATCTCAGAATCGAGCAGTCCCGGAGTGATTGCGACTTCGACAGTACGCCTTGGCCCGCCGTCGATTGAAGTCAACTTGCCAATCATATCTTTGCTCAACGTCAAAGGACACAGGACCCCTGACCGGGGGCGCGGCTTCGACTGCAGGTTGAGGTTGGATTGGTCATGGCGGCTAGAACTCGCGGCGGGTCAGGGGTTCTGTGCTCCGACTTGTTATGCTTGTTTTTGGATCTCGGTGATTCGTGGAGGCCTTGAGGAAAGCACAAGAATGCAGTCGTCGTCAGTGGCGATCAAATACTCCTTCATGTTCTCCAGTCGCTCAAACGGGATCGAGACGCTCAGAACTCCAGACCGGCGCGACATACCCTCAAAAATACTCCCTTGGTTGACCTCGTAGAGAGGAGCCGCGTTGGGGGAATACTCCTCGGGCTCCCAGATTGTAATCAGGTCACCCTCGTCGAGAAGGAGGAAACCGCGGATACACGACGCATCAAAGTCGTAACGATAGGATCGCCCCTCAATCTGCTCTGAAGTGCCCACTATACGGACCGCCAATCTGCCCCCCGGATTGTATTGAAGATCATCCAGATACGATGCACCCCGCGCATCTTGATGAAACGGGACGAGCAAGACTGGTGACTCTTCCATTCTTTGCATAACGACTCGGATCAGGCGACGGCGAGCGGGAGGCGTCGATGACACGACAGATGCCATTCGAGCCGTTGCCTGCATCCGTTTTGTTCGCCCTCTTGGTTTGTTGGTCGCGGTCATGAACTGGCTGTGGGGCTAGGAGGTGAAGAAGAGGTGGCCACCGCTGCAATAAAGTCGTCATGCAACTGAACCCTCGTCGGGGCTATCGGAAGCTTCCGAGTGCCGCTTCCGCAAACACCGTCAGCTACGGCAATCTCTGCCTCACCATGCGGAAACTGATCCAAGGTGCAAAGTGTGCCGAACACGGCACCTCGAACGCAATCGTCGAGCAGGCGAAGGACACTCTCCCTCTGCTCTGTGGTAAGAGTCTGGAATACATCCCGATACGCCCTGTCCTTCTTGGCTGCATCCGACCACTTGCGAAGATAGGGTGTCTTCGGTTCAGGCTGCGTGAGAAGGTCGTCGGCGTGCTCCAGCCAATAGCGATAGCCGTGAACACATTCGTCAATGAACATACTTCGGGCGAGAATCGCCGCCGCCGTGTCATCTGTTGGCCATGTGAAATCGGGCATCGGGGATAGCGCTACTTGTTGGGCGAACAGTATAATTCAGCCTCTGTGTGTCCGAACTGTTCGGACACAAGGCGGCTTTTAGGAAACAAAGTGTCTGTCCCTTTATCGAGTTGTCCCTTTATCGAGTTTTCCACATCGAAGGCGCTGGCCGGCAGGGCGGGCAGGGCCAGACAGAGGGAGAGCAAGAGCGATTTCATGGGGGAAGCCTGCGGCCCATCAGCGAACGTCCTGCATGGGGGCGAGGTCGTTCCAGGTGGTGTCACCGCGCGCCGTGTTGCGATACCAGTGATGCAGTTTCGCGCTACCGAGATCGGGGATGAAGGCCTGCAGGCCGCCATCGTTGGTCGTCGCCGTGACCTGCGGGTCGCCGGACTGTTTCACCACGATCGTGCCCTCGGTGTTCTCCACCCGGGCATGGCCGAGCACCTTGAAGACACTCGTGTGACCATCGGGGTAAATCTCGTGCCAGGTCGACGCATCGACGCGCCGCCAGAGCCGCTTGCCCGGCTGCGGTTCGTAGGGGTAGTCGAAGAAGTAGGACCGCGGCACCTTCGTGGCGAGGTGGGCCGCAGAAATCGGCGTGATCGTCTCCGGCAACTGCCGCCGGATCGAGGCCAGGTTCGGTTCGTCACGCCGCGACACACAGGCGCCCACCAGCAGCGCCAAGGTCCCCGCCAGCAGCAGGACGGACAGGGTTTTCAGGAAAGGGGTGTGGGCGTGGGGCATGGGGGGTGGGAGGGTTGAAGGGGCTGTTGGGGGGGTATTTTATCGGCGCTGCATCTGGAGCTGCTCCTGCGAGGCAGCGGTTGTGTCAGGCTTGGAGGCAGGCTGCATTCCTCGGTCAAGCTTTTGCTGATTTAGACTTGGCAGTGCAGTGCCCTTTGTCGCAGCATCCTCGGCAACATTGCTCCGCGCTGAAGACTGTTCTTGCCACAAAAGCCAAGCCATAACGATTGCCGCTGCTGCAGAGATAGCAGAGACAATGAAAGAAGCGATCACCCACTTCTGGCCACGCATAATAGCAACGTGCTGTTCGATAAACATGGCATGCCGCTGCCGTGACTCACGCTGCTCTTCTTGATAGTCTCCGATTGTTCGAGTGGGGTTTTCAGAGGGTGGATTAACAAGATAAACTTGAAGGCTTTTACCGTTTGTGACTTTGCGGATGGCTTCAGCTATTTCGGCGTCCATGGTTATTAATCAATTAAGCACCTGCACCTTCAGCGAGTTCTGAAGGCCATCGGCATGAAGAGTGAGGGTTTCACTTTGACACCGAGTATCCTCAGTCACCCATGGGCGTCTGTGGCTCGAGCCATATCGGAGCGCAACGGCCAAGCACGAAGTGCATGCTGGCAGTCGGTGGGTGGAATGTACGGATCGCGGCTTTTTCATTCGAGCAAAAGATCACTTTGGTGCGGAAATTTCCTCCAGCCGTCAAAATCCGCCTGTGTGCACTCTCGATGCTGTTCACTCGAGGCGAAACGTGCGTTCCATGCGGTGTTTATGTGGTGGTAGGCATGACTCATGGTGACTAGGTAGTCTCCTTCCCGATAGGTTGGGTTTCGGACCTCTCTGATCGTTTTCTGGATTTCTTCCAGGGCCTCCGTCAGGTGCCGAGCGATCCAGTCACGATTTAAAGCTGGCCGCTCCTCCCAGTTGGTCATGGGGATGCCGAAATCTTCTTCGGCCCGCTGCATCGCCATTGCGCGCGTTTCTTGAAGGGAATCGCGAGATTCCCCGGAAGGGAGGCTCAGATAAAGACGCCATCCATCGTCGCCGACAAATTCGAGTGCGGCTTCAATGCCGTTGTGTTCAGCGTGCAGACTCATGTGCTTGACGAATCAGCCGCCTGGCGTCTGCACCCTTCGCACACACAGCTTTGCAGGGTCAAAAGCTGCCCGGAAGAGCGGACTTCACTCCAAGAAAATGCCTGCATAAAACGCAGGGTCTGTGATGCGGGAATTTCCGTCAAGAAAAACCGGAGAAATGCGCAGGCAGGTGGCTCAATCGCTGAGCCGGGGAGGCCCCGCCTCCTCCCTTCGTGAAATTCGTGCCATTCGTGGTTCCTTCTGGTCTGCGACCGCCATGATCCCCAAGAAGTTTTGCACGGAGGGCGTGCAGCCCACGGAGTGGCAGGATCCGCCCGATGCCATGGAACTCCGTGCCCTCCGCGTCCTCCGTGCGAGCCATTGATCGTGGACGGCTTCACTCCGGCAGAGCACGCCAGCCCTTTCACGATAAAGTGTCTGTCCCTTTATCGAGTTTTCTGGATCGAGCGAGTGACCGTCGGCACCCTCGCGCTCCTGGGATCGCCAAGTCCCGACTTCAGGGGGCGGAAAGTGCTCGCGCCCCCTCAAGTCCGGCCGGTTGTGCCGGGCTTGGTGATTCGACGGCCTGATTTGGCATATCGACGCCGCCTGCAGCAAAAGCACGGATGGGCGTGTATAGTGTGCTGTCATGACACGCTCGTTTCGTTTTTTTCTCGGTCTGTTCTGCGCGGCGACCGGGTCCTTGCTGCAGGCTGCTCCGCTCGGCAACTGGCCGGAAATTCCTGCGGGCCGGCCGGCTGATACCTATTTCAACGGCGCCGCCTACGGCAGTGGCAGTTGGGTGGTGGTCGGTGAGAAGGGTCACATCGCCAGTTCCACGGACGGTCTCAAGTGGGGCAAACGGTCGGCGGGTCACAAACGCGACTTCAACGGCGTCTGCCATTCCGGCGGTCGCTTCATCGCGGTGTGCAAGGCACCGGACGACTTCGGGGCCGGCGCGAAGATCTGGGTGTCCGACGACGGCGGCGTCAAGTGGCAGCCGCGCGACACCGATGTCGGTGGCGACACCATCGGCCAGGGCCTGCATGCCGTGGCCTCGGACGGCCAGGGCAACCTGATCGCCGTTGGCGGCGGTTTCAGCGGCCAGATGACGCGCTCCTCGGACAATGGCCAGACCTGGCACCGGGTGTTGCCGGGCGGGGGGCAGTCGTGGTCGCCCTTCTACGCGGTGGCCTACGGCGACGGCGTCTGGATCGCCGGCGGCAGCGGCGGCATCCTGCGCTCGACCGATGCCGGAGCCACCTGGACGAGCGTCGATGCCGTCAAGGATCTGGACAGTGTCTGCTACGGCAACCATCGTTGGTTCGGCGTCGATAGCGCGCATGACCGGCTGTACTGGTCGGCGGACGGCACGACTTGGTTGGAGACCGTGCGTGCGGCGGGGCATGGCAGCGGCAGCTATTTCGACTGGCCGAACGGTTGCACCTTTGCCGACGGCCTGTTTGTCGCCGTCACCGCCTACGGCGAAATCTGGACTTCCGAAACCGGGCGATCTGTCGAGCAGTGGCAGGCGGTGGGCGATGATCCCGACTTGATCGCGGTGGCGCCCGGGCCGCGGGGCTTTTTTGCGGTTGGCGGCGAAGCCCGGCTCGGCCGTGGTTATGCCTGCCAGTCGCCGCCGTGGCTGCGCGCCCGCCTCGGTGGCCCGTGGGACCATCCCTTCACGGCCTTTGATGCCGAGGACGGACCGCCGAAAAAGATCGCCCTGCCGGAATACCGGGTGAACACCGCCTCGCTCAACCTGCATCTCGAAGGCACGCTCTTCCACATGCCGACGCTGTCGGCGGCGATGCGTCTGCGCCTGGGTTACACGAGTCAACCGGTGGCGGATGGCGCGTCGCAGATCGGGCCGTTCGGCAAGAACTGGCGCGGTTCGTATGAGAGCCTGATTGGCAGTTTCGGCAGCGAGGTGCGCCTCATCACCGCCGGCGGCAACAGCCAGGTTTTCCTGACGCCCGACGGCCAGGATGTATCGACCGTGGTCGGCAGCCTGGTCCTGCAGTCGCCGGACGGCAGTCACGATGAGCTGACCTACACCTCGGGGGGCGTGGGGTTCACGCTGCGCACGCGGGCCACGCGCATGACCTATCACTATGCCGAGGCTGGCGGCCCGGGCGATGCGCTGTGGTTTCTGACTGCCATTGAGGACCGCAACGGCAACCGGCTCACCCTGCAGGTGGACACGGACGAGACGGGCGGGCGCGTCACCCGCATCAGCGATCCGGCCGGGCGCAACCTCGATTTCAGCTACAACGGCGACGGCCGCTGCACGCGCGTCGACATGCCCGATGGCCGCCATTTGGAGTTCAGCTATGACGAGGGCCAGAACCTGGTTGGCATCCGCGACATGGCCGGCTACACCGCCGCCTACACCTATGATGCGATGGGCTTTCTCCAGCGCATGACCACGGCCGGCCGGGTCAATCGGTTTGCCTGGCTGCCGCGGCCGGGTTACGAGGATCCGGACTCCGCCCAGGAAAATGCCGGTGACCTCATCCTCGCCTCGGTGACCACCAGCAACGGCGGTGTGGTGCGCTACGACCTGCTGCCCAAGGACACCGGCGTGCGCCGCACCGATGCGGCCGGCATCGTCACGGTGTTTGAGAGCGAGGAGGGGCGCACCACCGGCATCCGCACCGGCAAGGGCAGCCGGCAGACGGTGTTCAACGAGGACAAGTTTCCGGTCCGCTTCACCGATGAACTCGGCAACGTCACCGAGATGGAGTACGACGAGGCCGGTCTGCCGGTGAAGGTGACCGATGCCCTGGGGCGGGAGACCGAGTTCGACTACGACGGCCGCGGCAACCTGATCACGCGCCGCGACCCGCTCGATCGGGTCTGGCACTTCACCTACGACGCCAACGACAACCTCGCCTCGACGCGCACGCCGCTCAATCATGAAACGACGTACGACTACCACCCGAACGGCCGTCTCTGGAAGACCACCGATCCGCGCGGGGGCGTGGTGGAAAACCAATACAATGCCCGTGGCGACCTCGTCAGCCAGATCGACGCCAGTGGGCACACGGCCGGTTTCGATTACGATCTCACGGGTCGCTGCACGGAGATGACCGACCGCGAAGGCCGGGTGAAGAGCCTGGCTTATGACGCCAACGATCGCCTGACCCGCATCGGCTATGATTCGGCGCCCGGTGCCCCCGAGCGCCTGTTCGCCTACGACGCCTTTGGTCAGACCCGCTTCACTGACGAACTGGGCGAGATCACCGAGATCGAGCGCAATGACTTCGGTTACATCACCCGTCTGAGCGACCCGCTGGGCCAGTGGACGCAGACCGAGTACAATCCCGACAACCTGCCGGTGCGGGTGATCGATCCCATGGGGCGGGTGACGCAGACCGCCTACGATGCCAAGGGCCGGCCGGTGCGCGTCACCGATCCGCTCGGCGGCATCGTCACACGCGATTATGACGAGCAGGGCAACCTGGTGAAGCTGACCGATCCGCGCAAGGCCGCCAGCCGTTTCGTTTATGACGCCAACAACCGCCTCGTCGAGATGGCAGACCCGCTCGGCCTGACCGTGCGCCACGAGCGCGATGTCCTCGGTCGCGTCACCGTCACCACCAATGCGCGGGGTCAGCGCATCCGCGTCACCTACGACGAGGATGGTCGCATCACCCGCAAGGAACATCAGGCGGCCATCCCCGAGGCGAACTTTGCCGAGGTGGCCTCCAGCGTTTTCGACGGTGCCAACAATTTGGTCGAGCGCAGCGATGCCTGGGGCATGACGAGCTGGGTGTACGACGCCTCGAACCGTGCCACCCGCATCACGTATCCGACCGGCCACAGCCTGCAGTTCACCTACACCGCCACCGGCCAGATCCGCACGGTGACCTATCCCAACGGGCTGGTGGTCACGCTCGACTACGACGATTTCCATCGCCAGAAGGTGCCGAACCTGCTGCGCAGCGGCAGCGAGGCGGTCGGCATGAACGAGCCCGGCAGCAACGTCGTGCAGGTCGACCTCGATCTCGGCGCTGACACGGCGCGGATGCTGTTCGCCCACGATGCGGCGGGTCGACTGACCGGGGTCGAGCGCAGCGCCGTGTCCGATCCCGGCACGGCGGCGGTGACCAGCGATTACGACTACGATGCGGTGGGTCGGCCGGTCGGCATCCGCCATCTGACACCCGCCGGCACGGCCTTCGCTTGGGATCTTCAGTACGATGCGGTAGGCAACGTCGTCGCCGAGACCCGCACCGGCTTTTTCAACGAGCCGCCCCTGCTGCCCGCGGCCACCAAGTGGGTCTATGATGCCGCCGGGCGCATTCGCACGCGCGACGGTCGCGCGCACACTTACGATGCCGACGGCAACCTGACGGCGGTCGCCGGCGGTGAGTTCGAAGCCAGCTACTCGCCGGAGAACAAGCCGCTGACAATGCGCCGCCAGATCGGCGAGGCGACGGAGGAAACCACCCACACCTACGATGGCAGCGGCGTGCGCGTGGCGCGGCAGGACGGTGGCGAGGAGATCCAGTATCATTATGGGCCGGCCGGGCGGTTGATGTTCACCACGGACGGCGAAGGCGAGTTGCTCGCCTGTTATGTCTGGGGCGACCGCAGTCTGCTTGCCGCCGTGCATGGCGACAGTTTGACCGGCCTGCGCCATTACCTGACCGGCCAGTTGATGAGTGTGGCCGGGGTCACCGATGCGTCGGGCGACATGCTGGCGACCTACAGCTACGATCCCTTTGGGCAGTGCGCGCGTCAGGTGCGCAAGGAGGGGCATGTGGACGACAATCCCTTCACCTTTGTCGGTGGCCTCGGCGTGCTCGATGAAGGCGGCGGGCTGTTCTACATGCACCAGCGCTTCTACGACGCCGCCAGCGGCCGCTTCCTGCAGAGGGATCCGGCCGGATTTGAGGGTGGGCTCAACCTCTACGCCTATGCCGCCGGCAATCCGCTCAACGCGGTCGATCCGGCCGGCACCTGGGACATCAACTGGGCGCGTTTCACCAAGGGGGTCAAACAGATCGCCGTCGCCGGGGTCGGCATCGGCCTGCTGGCGATTTCGGCACCGGTCACCGGCACGGTCGGTACCGTCCTGGTCGGTGTGGCGGCGGTGAACACGGTGTTCTCCGGCGCCGCCGGGGTCTGCAACATCGCCCTCGCCGCCGGCGGTCCCAAGGACGACAGCGCCGGCAAGCAGCTCGATCAGGTCGACGGTTTCGGCAAGATCCTCGGCGTCGGCGCCGGCGCGCTGTACACCGGCTTCAAGGGCCTGCTCAACGGCGGCAAGATGGATCCCAAGGAGCTGGAGGCCAACATGAAAACCGGTTCCGGGGTCGGTTCCGCGGTCGACATGGCCGCCAACGGCGCGCGTTGGGACACGCCCGCCGGCCATGTCATCAACACCCTCAACAACATCGCCACCGCCGATGCGGTGGGGCAGGCCTATGGCGAGAGCGCGGCGGTTCTCGTCCAGGAAGTCCAGGCCGGTGAACAACCGCCCGACCAAGCCAACGCCCCAGCGGGCGATGGCGCCGCAGCCCCCGAATCGGACGACTAACCTCTTCACCGCCATGTCTCACCGCCTTTTCCTTTCGCTACTGGCCGCCCTCGCGGTGGCTTCTCCGACGTTGCGCGCGGTCGATCCGCCCGACGCTTCGGGCTTCGCCTACGACGCCAACAACCGCGTCACCGTGGTCAACCATCCCGACGGTCGCCAGGCGGTGATGACCTATGACCCGGCCGGCAACCTGCTCAGCATCAGCGTGCGCGACACCGCTCCGCCGGTGGTGGTGGTGGGCGCGCCGCTGCAGCTCACCGCCGGCGTGGCGATGGCCGATTACAGCATCACCCTCAGCCGGTCCGCAGTGATCAAGGGCTACAAGGTGTCCGGCCTGCCCAAGGGGCTGAAGGCGAACACCGGCAGCAAGATCGACAAGGCGGGCCGCAACCCGGGCACGATCTATGGCACGCCGGAGGGCGCGGGAGTGTTCCGCGTGAGTTTGTCGGCGAACACGGCGGCCGGCAGCACGGCGCCGGTGCTGCTGGTCATCCAGGTCGACAACCCCTACCTGCGCAGCGACGACGGCTTCCAGCTGGCGGGTCGCTACTCGGGCCTGCTGCCGGTGGCGGCGGAGACAAACGATCTCGGCGGCAGCTGGAGCGTGCAGGTCAGCCAGACCGGTGCCTTCACCGGCACCCTGATCCTCGGCAAGACCAAGCTCGCCTTCAAGGGCGCCTTCGACGGCGTCACCGGTCTGGCGGCCGAACTGCTGCTTCCCTTGAAGACCGGCGGCAGCCTGCGGCTCAACCTGCAGCTTGACTTGGATCCGGCCTCGGCGACCCGCGGTCAGATCACCGGCACGCTCGGCGAGCTGCCCGGTCTGGCCATCGCGGCCTACCGTGAGGTCTGGAGCAAGCTGCTGCCCGCCACGGCCTGGGCGCCGCCGAAGGGCGCCGCCTATCATGTTGCCC
>JAEYYS010000513.1 GCA_023428335.1 Verrucomicrobiota bacterium
CGAGTTCGATTTCCTCGGCGGCGTCGCCAAACCCCACGTCGAAGAGGGCATTCGTCGTGGCTTGCGCGGTCGTACCCAGGGCGCCATCGCCACCTGGAAGTTCCCCGTCAAAATCACCGCCACCCGCATCGAGGCCACCTCCTGCGACGACCTCATCGGCTGCGCCATCCTCGTCGCCACCCTCTGGGAACTCGGCACCCTCGGCATCAGCACCACCTTCCACGCCACCTTCACCCGCGCGGAGGAGGTCGGTTTCCTCGGCGCCTGGCACCTCGCCCAAAAATGGCCGTTCGGGAAGGACGACGTCTTCCTCTCCATCGAAACCAGCCGCCCGGTCAACGGCGCGGTCATGGGCGGCGGCCCCATCGTCCGTGTCGGCGACCGCCTGTCGATCTTCGACAGCGAGGGCTGTGCCGTGCTGATGACCACCGCCAAGGAACAGGGCATTCGCGTCCAGCGCTGCCTGCTCGACGCCGGTGCCTGTGAAGCCAGTGCCCTTCAGGCCGCCGGCCACCGCAGTTGCGGCGTGTCGGTGCCGCTCGCCAACTACCACAACCTCGATGCCGAGGGCGACATCGCCCCGGAACATGTTCGGGTCAGCGACGTGCGCGCAACGATCGACCTGCTCAAGGCCCTGGTCGCCACCCGCCACGACGGCATCGGCGAGCGCACGATCCGCGAGCGCGTCGAACTGCGCAGCGAGGAATATGCCGACCACCTGAAGGCGGCGAACAAGCTGTTCAAGTAAGCCTGAGCGAAGGCGTCACGGCCGAGTGCTCTCGACAAGCGCACCGGGTTTTTGTGGTAGGGCGCTCTGTCCCAGAGCGCCGGGATTGAGGCGGTGATCACGCACGCCGCGCTGAGCGCAGCCCGCTCGACTGGGTCGGTCGCCCAGCCCCAGAACACGAGATTGGCAGAGCATCGTGGGTGATGCTCCCCGATGAGCCGGGGCTGGCCTTGCACCGGCCAACCACACCCGGGCTCACTTGCCCGAGCTCCATTTCACCGCATTGACCAGCAGGGTCCGGAAAGCCGGGTGGTCGTGAGTGCGTTCGTCGTGACCGAGGGCCAGACCGACGATGCGTGCGCGTGGATGGTTTGTGATCCAGACGTTCGGGTGCGGCTTCTGAAACTTGTCGCTCGGGCTGGTCTCCGCCAGCACCTCGATCGCGGCCGTGCCCGCCGGGATCTTGTCGGGTTCGGCGTTGATGTAGTAGAGCTCGTCCTCGACGCTGAATTTGTCCGGCACACCGGCCATCACCGGGTGGTCCTTGACCTTGAGCACGTCAAACGGGTGGATCTTGTCGTGGCCGCGCGCGCCGCCGCCGACGATCTGGGCGTTGAGTTCCGGCCAGTTGGCGTAGCCGTACCAAGTGCCCGGGTGCAGCATGACGATGCCCTTGCCGGCTGCGGCAAAGGCCATCAGCGCGCGGCGGTAGGCGGCGGTGTCGAAGAACTTGCGGTTGACGCTGATGACCGCAACATCGGCGTTCGCCAGCTCGGCCGCGGCCTGGTCGCGATCCTCGGTGTAGTGGACGCTGAAGCCGGCGGCGGTCAGCGTGGCGACATCGGTCGTGCCGAAGAACTCGGCGAACTTGTGCGAGGAACCGCCGCCGATGACCAGCACGCGGGTCTTGCCGTCCTGCCACTGCACTGGCTTGGCCGGCACCAGCGGGCCGTCGCCCTGGCCGCCGGTTTTCGGCGCGTCCTCGGCGCGCACGCTCGGCTCGGTCTTTTTGCCCTTGCCCTTGGGACCCGCCTTTGCCGGCGGCGGCGGACGCTGGCCGGCCTTGGCGTTCAGCGCGGCCGGGCCGCGACCCTCGATGTCGGCGGTGATGGCGGCGATGACCGGGGCGGTCTTGTTGCCGGCGGGGCTTTCGAGAATCAGCGTTTTGGCGGGACCGGCTTGCGTCAGTTCCAGGGTCAGCAGGCGCATCTGCTGGCCTTCGGTGATGCCCTCGACGTACTTCGAGCCGGGCACCTCGATCGGGCGGACGTAGTCGGAGAAGTGCAGGCCGTTGACGAAGCTGAAGACCTGCTGCTCGCCGCTGGCATAAACGACCGTGGCCTTGAGCGCCGTCGTCTCGTCGCGCACGGCCGGCCAGCCCCAGCCGGAGATGCCGCTGAGCAGGTGAATCTTCTTGGCGGCGACGTTGAGCGGCAGCTCGACCCGGGCCGGGAAAGTCTGTGAGTGGTTGTCGGGCGCGGGACCGCCCTTGAGCACGATGAAGTTGCCGGCGGCGGCCTTCTCCGGCGAGGCGATGAAGAAGGGCACGCCCTCGATCTTGAAGTCGCCAAACTTCGCCAGCCTGACCCGGCCCTGGTTGGGCGCCGGACCGGCGAAGACGCCGTCGCGGCTGTCGGCGGTGGCGGCCTCAGCCAGCGAGACGATGCGGAACTGCTTCGAGGCCTCGCCGCAGATGAAGGTCAAGATGTCGCGCAGGGCTTCGGCGCCGAGGCCGTCGAGACCTTCGGGCATGAGGCTGCGTCCGGTGTTTTCGCGTTTTTCGATCTCGCTCTTGGCGATCTCGCGCACGCCGGCCTGGGTGGCGAGGGTGACGGTGGCGCTGTTCTCGCTGGTGATGACGCCCTGCAGCAGTTCGCCCTTTTTCGTGCTGATGTTGAAGGCCCAGAAGCTTGGGTCCACCTCGCGGTTCGGGTCGACGATGTGGATGAGCAGTTCGGCCGGGCCGTGCGCGCCCATGCCGTCGAGCGGCGGGCCGACCGCGACACCAAGGTCGCCGAGCTTGTGGCAGACCGCGCAGGCGGCGCTGAACAGCAGCTTGCCGTTGGCGGTATTGCCGGGCTTTTCCACCTCGGGCGTCAGCTTGGCGAGGATGGCCTCCTTCGCGGAAGTGTCGGCCTTGAACAGGTTGGCGGCGCGCTGGGCCAGCGGCTTGTTCGGATGGTTGCGCAGGCGGGCAATATCGCCGGGGGCGAAGGCCGTGCGCGGCAGGCTGCCGTCCTTGACGGCGTCGAGCAGGGCGCGTGTGGCTTCGGGGCGCTTGTAGAGTTGGTCCAACAATTCAGAACGAAGCTCGGCTGGCACTGTTCCGTACGCTTGCACAAGTGTGGTAGCGACTTCCCCCCCGCTGCGCTCGCCGAGTTGCTGAATGATCTGACTCTTCCCGGCTACATCTCCATCAGGGTCGTTCAAAGCCACCGAAACAGCGGAGATGGCTTCCGGATCCATCTCCAAGGCCGGAATCAACTGCTTTGCCAGAGCCTGCCGAGTCCCATGAGGAACCGATGTGTCTTTAACCTGTGCGACGATGGCGGAGATGCGCTGCTTCACCATCTGCCCCAGCGGGCCGTTTTTGTCCCACTTGCCGATGATTGGCAAAACTGCGCCTGCCACATCCGCGCTTGAACCGGTGAGCAGCTTCTTCAAAGCCTCGGTGAGCGCGGGAGTCATCGCCGGCGCTTCATTCATGCCGGCGGCGATGCCGCGCAGGAGGGCGTTCTTCACCGGATCCGCCTTCGCCTCGGCGTTGGCGCAGGCGGTGATGAGTTTTTCGGCGTTGGTGGGCAGTGCGGCCGGCAGCAGGGCGCTGACGAAGTTGGCCAGTGACTCGGACGCCGGCGAAGCCAGCGCGGCGATGATGACTTCGGTCGGTTGATCAGCTGCGGCAGCGACGAGCGCGCTGCGAGTCCAGTCATCCTGGGCGGCGGCGTAGTCTTGCAGGAGCTTGTCGGGATTCGCCGCCTGTTTGGCTGCCTCATACGCCCGCAGGGCGGCGCTGCCCTGCGA
>JAEYYS010000514.1 GCA_023428335.1 Verrucomicrobiota bacterium
GCCGCCAGCAGCTCGGACACACGGTCAAACTCCTGGCGCGCCGCCTTCGCCACCGCCTCGGCGCGGCTCAGCTCGGCCTTGGCACCGTCGCGCCGGGTCATGAACGGCCGCGGATCAATGGTGAACAGCACCGTGTCCTTGGGCACCAGCGAGCCCGCCTCAAAATGCACCTCGGTGATGTAACCGGACACGCGCGGGCGCAGCTCGACGGTTTCCACCGCCTCGACGCGACCGGTGAACTCCTCCCATTCGACGAGTTCCTCCTGCGCCACCGGCGCGAGGGTGACCGAGGCGGGGGGCATGGCGCCGGCCGGAGCGGCATCCTGGGGTTGGCCACAGGCCGTCAGCAGGACCAGGGCGGGAAAAAGCAGCAGTTGGGGTTTCACGAGTATTGAAGTTGACCGGTTGGTTAATTCAGTTTCAAAAAATCAGGCGGGCGTCTCGGCACCAAGCAGGATGCGGGCGCCGGACTCGAGCGGTTCAAGGTGGCTCAAATCGTTCCAGATGCGGGCATGCAGGAGCAGGCCTTCGCTGTAGGCAAACAGGATGCGTGCCAGTTCCACCGCCGGATGCCGGGCGCAGACGCTGCCCTCGGCCTGGCCGTCGCGGATGGCGCTCTCAAAGTAGCGAATGTACTGGGCCAGGATCTCCTGCAGTTTCTGGCGCAGGCGCTCGTCGACCGTGCTCACCTCCGCCCCCATGGAGTGCACCGGGCAGCCGAGCACCCGGCCGTGCTTGGCCAGCAGTTCCTGCTGTTCGCGACGCAGGTGCGCCAGGCAGTTCAGGATGCGCTCCAGCGGTGGCACCACCGGCGAATAAATCTGGTCGAGCTCGCGCTTGTGCTCGGCCCAGCCGTGCTCCAGTCCAGCAAGGGCGAGGTCGGTTTTCGACTCAAAGAAGTGGTAAAAGCTGCCCTTCTTGACCCCCGCGCGCTCGCAGATGTGGTCCACCGAAGTGCTGCCATAGCTGCCGGCCCAGATCAGTTCGATCACGGCCTCCATCAGACGTTCGCGGGCATCGCTGGTTCTTCCCATGAAGCGCAGCCTGACACAACTAGACGATCGGTCAAGTATTTTTGAAAGCGGAGGAACCGCGGTACCGATTGGAGGTCCCCAAGGACCCCGCTAAGCCGGTGGCGGCACCGCCCCGCGCGGTTCGCGGATGCCGTGCAGCAGCCACATCGACAAGCCGGCAAAGACAGCGGCAACGAGGGCGACCGCTTGGAAGGAACCGGTGAAATGGTAGATCTGGCCGCTGATCAGGGTGGCGAGCAGCAGGGCGAAGACGTTGCAGAAGCCGAGCACGGCCTGCAGGGTCGAGCGCCGCTCCAGCGGACAGAGTTCGGCGGCGAGGGTGAGGTCGCCCACCCGATCCAGGAACAGGCCGAAGCCGAGCACGAAGTAGGCGAGCACGAAACCGGCGAAGTGATCGGCCAGGGAGACCCAGAGGGCGAGGGCGATGCAGACGAGGCGCGAGGCCTGCAGCAGGATCTTGCCACCGCGATGGTAACCGACGTAACCGGCCAGCAGGCTGCCAAGCACCGTGCCCGCAGCCTGGCCGGCAACGAAGCGGCCTTCATCGGCCTCGGGTCGCCCACTGACCTGCAGGGCGTGGATGGTGAGGAAGGCGACCATCATCAGGTAGCCCATGCCGGTGAACCGGGCGAAGACGAGTCGCAACAGGGCCGGCTGGGCGAGCAGCAGCCGCGGCAGGCCGCACAGGTAGGCGAGGTAGGGACCGGTCGGCGCTGCCGGATGGCGGTGCCGGGTGTGCTCGTCCTCATGCAGGAAGAGTTGCGACAGCCAGGACACAAACAGCAGGGCAAAGGTGGCCAGGTGCAGCCAGGCATAGGCCTCGCGGCCCGGGTGATGGGTGAGCACGTAGTGGATGACCGAGCCGGCAAAGACGCCGATGACCGCCTGGATGATGTAGCGCAGGGCCCAGCCGGCCGCGCGCGCGCGTTCGGGAATCATGCGCGTCACCATCTCCATCCAGGCGACCACCGTGACGCCGCCGAGCAGGCCAGAGACAATGGGCGTCAGCACCACGAAGGTGAGCAGGGCACCCTCGACCTCCTCGGCGAGCAGCAGGACCAGGCCGGTGATCAGGTAGGGCAGGCGCTGGAGCAGGCCAAAGACGAGCACCCAGGGTTTGAAGCGCGGCAGTTTTTCCACGACCGGCGCGATGAAGATGCCGACGCTGGCAAAGGCCGCCGGCAGCAGGGCCGGCATGAGGGCGATGATCCAGGCCTGGCCACCGAGCATCTCGACCATCTTCGGCAGGACACTCTCCGGCGCCAGAAAGGCGGTGCCGCCCATGTACAAGCCCCCTTCCAGGCAGTGGCAGATGAAATTCCGCCGCACCGCGTGGGCGCCGGGAGGATGGGGGGCGGTCATGGCGCGCGGGTCAGGACGGCGCGCGTACCTGCGCCAGCCAGTCCTCCAGGTTGTAGTAGTTTGTCACCCGCGCGATGCGACCCTCGCGGATGTCGAAGAAGGCACCGACGCGCAGGCGGTAGCTCTGGCCGTGCGCCGGCGGCAGGCCGTCATCGGCCTGCAGGTAGCTGCCGAGGATGAAAAATTCCGCCGCCGCGCGGTCGCCCTCGGCCGAGGCCATGACGACGAGTTCCGTGACCTGCTCGCGGTAGCAGCGGTCCATGCGCCCGAGAAAGGCGCGGAAGGCCTCGCGCCCGTGCTCGCTGGCGCCCTGGTTGATGTCGTGCACCACGTCCTCCGTCAACAGGGCCAGCAGGGCCTCGCGGTCGCCGCGGTTGAAGGTTTCGTAATAGCTGCGGATGAGGGCGAGGGCGGACTCTTGCGGACTGGCCATGGAGCCTGCAAGGTAAGGATGGCCGGCGCGCCGTCAACGGCCGGCCGTGCCCGGCTTCGCCCGAAAGAACCCGGCCCACCCCGACGATACAAGCCCTTCCCATGAAACCGCTCTGCGCCCTCCTCCTGCTGTCCGCCCTGACCGTGTCCGCCGCCACGGACTGGAACCGTTTCCGCGGCCCGAACGGCAGCGGCGTGGCCGAGACCACCGGCCTGCCCGACAAGGTCACCGCCGACACCACCCTTTGGAAGGTCGAGCTGGGCAAGGGCTGGTCCTCGCCGGTGCTCTGGAACGACCGCGTTTATGTCACCGCCGAGACCGGGGAGACCACCCGCGCGGTGATCGCCCTCGACGCCCGCACCGGCAAGGAAGTCTGGCGCCATGAGGAGACCTTCGCGGCGCACAAGAAGCACAACTTCAACAGCTTCGCCAGCAGCTCGCCCTACGTCGATGCCGACCGCGTCTACATCAACTGGAGCACCGGCACGACGATCCAGGCCCTGGCGCTCGATCACAACGGCAAGCAGGTTTGGAAAAACGAGCACGTCGCCGACTACATCCACGAGCACGGCACCGGCATCTCGCCGGTCGTCGTCGACGGCGTCATGATCGTGCGCAGCGAATTCGACTGGCAGCGCGATGGCCGCGCCTACACCGAGGACCCGGTGGAAAAGACCTGGAAGAGCAGCTTCGTCGGTCTCGACGCCGCCACCGGCAAGCAGGTCTGGAAAAAGGAGGTGCCCAACTGCCTGAACACCTTCTCGACCCCGGTCGTGCATGAGCGCAAGGACGGCACGCGCGAGGTGATCTGCACCAACAACGCCAGCGGCGTCATGGGCATCGATCCAAAGACCGGCAAGGTGAACTGGCAGTTCCAGGGCGACTTCAAGCAGCGCAGCCTCGGCTCCGGCGTGCTCCACAACGGCCGCTACTTCTGCACCTTCGGCACCGGCGGCGGCGTCAAGGAATTCGCCGCCCTCGACCTCACCAGCGGCGAACCCAAGCCCTACGAGTTCGCCTTCAGCAAGGGCCTGCCCTACGTGCCCTCGCCGCTCGTCGTCGGCGACCTGCTCTACCTGCTCGGCGATGGCGGCATCCTCAAGGTCGTCAAGTTCAACACCGGCGAGCTCGTCTATGAGGAGCGCGTCAACGGCAGCGCCGGCAGCAGCAAGTTCTTCAGCAGCCCGGTGGCCGCCGACGGCAAGATCTTCTGCGGCAGCCAGCAGGGCGATCTCATCGTGCTCAAGCTGGGCGAAAAGTTCGAGCAGCTCTCCGCCAACAAGCTCGACAGCGCCATCAACGCCAGCCCGGCGATCGGCGATGGCCGCCTGTACATGCGCACGGAGAAGATGCTCTGGTGCATCGGCGCCAAGGGCGCTCCCCTGCCCTGAGCCGGCGCGGGTTCAGCCTTTCTTCAGCACCGCCCAGCACTCGGGCGGCGTGGCGGCGCGGTTGATCGGGCGCAGCAGTTGCACCTCAAAGGCGCGCGCCAGCAGGCTTTCCGCCCAGGCCGCCACGGCCCGCTGCTCCTCGCGCCCGCCCTCGTGCCCGGGATACACCGCCACCGTCAGCAGTCCGCCCGGCGACAGCTGGTCGACCGCCACCGCCAGCGCGGCCAGCGTCGTTGCCGCCTGCGTGATGCGGGTCTTGTCGCCCCCGGGCAGGTAACCGAGGTTGAACACCCCCGCATCGACCCGGCCCCGCCAGTCGACCGGCAGATGTTCCGCCAGGGTTTCGTGCCCGGCGTGCACCAGCGTGCAGCGACCCGCCTCAATCCCGGCCACCTCGAGCCGGGCCTGCGTCGCCGCCAGGGCCTCGGCCTGGACATCGAAGGCCAGGACGTGCCCGGTCGGACCCACAAGGCGGGCGAGAAAGAGCGTGTCGTGGCCGTTGCCGGCCGTGGCGTCGACGACAAACGCGCCCGGCCGCAGGCGGTCGGCCAGCAGCAGGTGCGCCCAGCCGACGGCCGAGGGCAGGCCGCCGCTGGCACTGGCGAGACGCGGGGGTTCGAAAGACATGCGCCACCGATGCCGGCTCTCTAACCCGCTGGCAAGCGCCTGCTTTTCCAGTGCCGTCGCCCTTGCCAAGGCGGCAAACGCGCCCAAGTTCACCGTTTCACCTTCCGCCGACCCTCCGCACGTGAGCCTTGCCCATCCGACCGACGACCTCCGCGTGGCAGAAATCCTGCCGCTCATCCAGCCTGCCCTTCTCATGCACGAGTACCCGCTCGGCGAGGCGGAGTCGGTCTTCATCGAGGGCGCGCGCCGGAGCGCCGAACGCATCCTCAAGCTTCAGGACGACCGCCTGCTGGTCGTGTGCGGCCCGTGCTCGATCCACGACACCAAGTCGGCCCTCGAATACGCCGAGCTGATCGCCGCGGCGCGCGCGCGTCACGGCGCCGATCTGGAGATCCAGATGCGCGTCTATTTTGAGAAGCCGCGCACTACGGTCGGCTGGAAGGGTTTCATCAACGATCCCCACCTCAACGAGAGCTACGACATCAACACCGGCCTGCGCGGCGCGCGTGGCCTGCTGCTTGAGCTCGCCCGCCGGCGCGTGCCCTCCGCCACCGAGTTTCTCGACGTCATCACGCCGCAGTACATCGCCGATCTGGTGTCCTGGGGCGCCATCGGCGCGCGCACGACGGAGAGCCAGGTGCACCGCCAGCTCGCCTCGGGCCTGTCGATGCCGGTCGGTTTCAAGAACGGCACCGACGGCGGCATCCAGATCGCCCTCGACGCCATCCAGGCCGCGGCCGGCCAGCACTGCTTCCTGTCGGTGACCAAGGACGGCGTCGCCGCCATCGTCAAAACCAAGGGCAACGACGCCTGCCACGTCATCCTGCGCGGCGGCAAGGGCGGCACCAACTACGACGCCGCCTCGATCCAGACGGTCGTCGACCAGCTCGGCCCGCGCGGCCTGCCCGCCAGCGTCATGGTCGACTGCAGCCACGGCAACAGCCTCAAGGACTACCGCCGCCAGCCGGTGGTCGCCGCCGAACTTGCCGAACAGCTGCGCGCCGGCAGCCGCGCCATCACCGGCGTCATGATCGAAAGCCACCTCGTCGAGGGTCGCCAGGACGCCAAGCCCGGCCAGCCGCTCGCCTACGGCCAGAGCATCACCGATGCCTGCGTCAACTGGGCCACCACCGAGGCCATGCTCGACGACCTCGCCGCCGCCGTGCGCGCCCGCCGAGGCTGATCCCCTTCCCGCCATGCTCACCGCCGCCACCGCCCGCGACGCGCTCAGCCGCATGCCGGACTGCCGCGTCCTCGTGCTCGGCGATGTCATGCTCGACCACTTCATCTGGGGCGCCGTGCGGCGCATCTCGCCCGAGGCCCCGGTGCCGATCGTCGAGGTCACCAAGGAAACCACCTTCCCCGGCGGCGCCGCCAACGTCGCCCGCAACCTCTCGGCCTTCACCCCGCATGCCCACCTCATGGGTCGGGTCGGCCGCGACGCCGCCGCCGGCGAACTGCGCCGCCTGCTCGAGTCCGAGGGTGTGCACACGGCGCCGATGCTCGAAAGCGACACCCTGCCGACGATCGCCAAAACCCGCATCATTGCCC
>JAEYYS010000516.1 GCA_023428335.1 Verrucomicrobiota bacterium
CCTTCCACCCGCCCAACCCCCTTTCCAGGTTTTTGACCGCCGCTGCCTTCACCCTGCTGGCAGCCGGCTCGGCTTCAGGTCAGATCTCCGACCTCAATGATCTCCGCCAGATCCTCACTCAGAATCAGAGTGCGAAGACGAATCCGCTTGGTGAAGGCCGCGCCAGCGCGATTGAGAACAACCCCAACGTCTTTTACTCCAATCCCGGTCCCTGGGGCAAACTGCGCTGCGCCTATGTCTACCTTGAGGCGCCCGACAACCTGATTTCCAACTTTCCACTGCCCAACACCCGCCCCCGCTGGAGCTTCCCAGAAGCCATGCAGCCGCGGCTGGGCGATTTCTTCCGCGAGGCCGGCCTGTCCCAGGCGCTCATTGACCTGCTGCTCGACGAACGCAACCTCGTCAAGGAGGGCGGCTTCGTTCACCTGTTCCCGCCGCTGCCCGACCTGGAGTCGCTGACGCCCGAGGTCCGCACGCTCATCTACACCGAGCTTTCGAAGTACGAGCCCAACGAATTTTGCGTCGATCCCGTCCTCATCGTCGGTCAGACGGTGAAGGAGTGGTACCGGACCAGCAAGCTGCGTCCTGAAATCATCGCCAAGGTCGATCAGATGTCCTACCTGCGCGGTGAGACCATTGCCTTCAGTGACATCTCGGCGATCCTCAACTACGCGGAATCGGACTCCGAGGCGCGCGCCATCTTCAAGGCCTTCACGCGCACCCGCGCCCTCATGGTCAAGATGGAACTGGGCGACGAGTCCAATCTCGACGGTTTGCTCAACTACTGGACCCTCGGCATCGGTCTGCGCCGCAAGGACATCGAACCGCTCATGCAGTCGATCATCGACACCGACGGCGTCGAAAGCCTGCCGCTCTCGCATGTGCTGCCCTCGCTGGTGCGCAAGCTCTTGTACACTTACCCGGGCATGGACCTGGCCCGCAACGGCACCTTCCCGGACTGCCACTGGACCTCGCTCAACTTCTTCAATTTCGAGCCCCATCAGTACCTGCTCGACTCGCGTCTCGCCACCAGCCAGGTGCTGGAGAACTTCGAGCCGGTCGAGGCGCCCCTGCAGTACGGCGACATTCTGTTCTTCCTCAGCAACACCACGGGTGACGCCTTTCACTCCTGCGTGTATCTGGCCGACGACCTTGTCTTCACCAAGAACGGCCGCAACGTGCTGTCGCCCTGGGTCATCATGAGGCTGGATGACGTCAAGAAGGTCTACCTGTACAAGGGGGATGGCCGCGTGCAGGCCTTCCGTCGCCGCTCGGACAGCAGCATCGTGCCCTCGAACTGAGCCGACTCACTCAGGGTAGCTCGACGATCACCTCGATCTCGACCAGGGCGCCGAGCGGCAGGCCGGCGACCTGAACCGTGGACCGTGCCGGTTTGTGACCCTGAAAGGCGGTTGCATACAGCGGGTTCACCTTCGGGAAGTCGGCCATGTCCTGCAGGAAGACCGTGGCCTTGACGACATTCGCCAGCGACCGGCCCTGGGCGAGCAGCAGGGCCTCGAGGTTGGCAAACACCTGGCGCGTCTGGCCCTCGACATCGGTGGCTTCAATCTTGCCGGTGGCGGGATCGATCGGGATCTGGCCGGAGCAGAACAGGAAGCCGCCGGCGCGGACCGCCTGCGAGTAGGGACCGACCGCGGCCGGCACATGCGGGATGTCGTTGATGAGTTCCATGCCCATCCCTTTCCACCGGCCGCGCCGGCGGGTCAAGCGCCGGCTCGATCCGCCAGCAGTCGCTCGTACAGCAACTGCGTGCGGTGGGCGATGCTGGTCCAGCTGAAGCGCTCGACCGCACGTTTGCGGCCGGCCTCGGCCATGGCGCGGCGCTTGACCGGATCGGCCATGAGCTGGTTGACGGCCTCGGCGAGGTCGCGCGCGAAGCGCTCGGGTTCGAGCGCCTCAAAGGGGCTTTCGTTCTGCTGGTCGAGCGGCACCAGCAGGCCGGTCTCACCGTGCACGACCACCTCCTTGATGCCGCCCACCGAGCTGGCGACGACGGCCGTCTCGCAGGCCATGGCTTCCAGGTTGATGATGCCAAAGGGTTCGTAGATCGACGGACAGCAGAACACCTCGGCGTGTGAGTACATGGCGATCTTCTCCGCCGCCGGCAGCATGGAGCGGATCCAGACGACATTGCCATGGCGCGCCTGCGCCTCGGCGACGGCCGCCTTCATCTCGGCCTCGATCTCGGGCGTGTCCGGCGCGCCGGCGCAGAGCACGACCTGAATGCCGGGCGTCATGTGGGCAATGGCGCGCACGAGGTGGATGATGCCCTTCTGGCGGGTGATGCGGCCGACGAAGAGCACGTAGGGCATGTCGGGATCGACGCCGTGCTTGCGCAGGATGTCCGGGGCCTCGACGCGCTGGTACTCGTCCGGGTCGATGCCGTTGTGGATAACGTGGATCTTGTGCGGGTCGAGGTTGAACAGGCGCAGCAGGTCGAACTTGGTCTCTTCCGAGACGGCGATGACGGCGTCGGCCATCTCCAGGGCGGTGCGCTCCAGCCAGACGGTGAAGTCGTAACCGCCGCCGAGCTGCTCGCGTTTCCAGGGACGCAGCGGCTCCAGCGAGTGCACGGTGAGCACCATCGGCAGCCCGTAGTTGAGCTTGGCGAGGATGCCGCCGAAATGCGAGTACCAGGTGTGCAGATGGACGATTTGGGCGTCGATGCCGCGCGTGTTGAAATCGAGGCAGCGCTGCACCGCGCCGAACACCGACTTCAAATTCGCCGGGCAGGTCCAGTCGCCGCTGTCCAGGCCGGCGCCCTGCACGGACGGATTGCCATCGCTGTGCTGATCGCCGAAGCAGCGTACCTCCACCTCCATGAGCTTGGCCAGCTCGCGCGTGAGGTATTCGACATGGACGCCGGCGCCGCCGTAGATGTGTGGCGGGTATTCGTTGGTGAGGAAAAGCGATTTCATGGAGCCGCTTTCATCTAGCCCACGTTTCCGCCGCCTGTCCACTGCGGCTTGCGGTGCAGCCGCCTGGCCGGCAGCAATCTGAAGCCAGCAATCGGAAGTGCCCTTTTCACAGCCCGGCCATGCCCGCCCGCGCCAGCGACGGTGCGTCGCCGCGCGGGTCGGGAAGGGCGGATCAGGCGTTGGCGCGCAGGATCTGCGCGAGCACGTAGGGCAGGATGCCGCCGGCGCGGTAGTAGTCGATCTCCACCGGCGTGTCGAGACGGACGACGACCGGCACGTCAAACGTCGAGCCGTCGGCCTGGGTCACACGCAGGGTGGCCTCGCTCTGCGGCTTGATGGCATTGGAGATGCCGAGCAGGTCGAAACTGGCGTCGGCCAGGTCCTTGACCTTGTCGTAGTCGGCCTTGTCCTTGAAGTTGCAGGGCAGCACGCCCATGCCGACGAGGTTGCTGCGGTGGATGCGCTCGAACGACTGCGCGATGACGGCGCGCACGCC
>JAEYYS010000005.1 GCA_023428335.1 Verrucomicrobiota bacterium
CTTCAGCACGCCGACCTTTTGCCGGTAGTTGCCCGGCAGGGCGGCGTCGGCCGCGACCGCGCACTGCTGCAGGCGCTGCATCAGGCTGCGCGTTTCGAGGTCGTCGAGGGTGAGTTGCAGGAAGACCGCTGCGTCAAAGCGGGGGGCGACCGCCGCCAGCTCGCGGGCGAGGTGGCGGTGGCGCGCCTCGTTGAACCAGTCCTTCATCTGCGCCGGCAGCGGTTCTTCGGAAGCAGGCATGACGGTCAACCCCAGTGCTCGGCGATCTTGCGCTTCAGGAAGGCGACGCTGCGCGCCAGCTGATCGATGCCGTCGACGCCGTCCTCGATGCTGATCCAGCCGTCGAAACCGACCCGCTTCAACTCGCTGAAGATCGCGTCGTAATCGTTCAGGCCCTTGCCGATCTCGCCGTGGCGCAGGCGCTTGGCATAACCCATGGCGCCGCCCTCCTCGCGGCGCAGGTCCTCGAGCGTGCCCTCGGCGAGGTAGCGATCGCTGGCATGCATGGTCACCACGCGATGCGATACGCGCTTGAGCAACTCGATCGGATCCTCGCCGGCGAGGTAGGTGTTCGAGGGGTCGTAGTTGACGCCGAAGTTCGGGTGGTCGACCGCGTCGACGAGCTGGCAGAAAACGTCCATCTTCTGGGCGAACTCGGGGTAGTCCCAGAAGTCGTCCTTGTAGTGGTTTTCAAGGATGAGCGTGATGCCGCGTTCCTGGGCATGCGGCAGGCAGGCGCGGATGCAGTCGGCGGCGAGCCGCACGCCTTCGTCGATGCTCAGCTCGGGCCTTCTCTGGCCGCTGAGCACGCGGCAGTAGGAACCGCCGAGCGCGTGCGTCATGTCGATCCAGCGCTTCTGCTTGGCGATCTCGCGCGCGCGAAACGCCGCGTCCGGATGCGTGAAGTCGGGCGAGCAGCACATCATCGGGATGACCCGGCCGGTGGCTTCGACTTCCCGGCGGAAGCGCGGCCAGTTGGCTTCATCGGTCATCTCCAGGAAGCCGGCATACCACTCCAGGCCCTGGACGTCGAGCGTGGCAGCGAGCTGGATCCACTCGGAGACCGTCATCGTGCCGTCCTTGCAGAGGGCGGTCATGTAGGCTTTCGGGAAGGCGGCGAGTTGGGGCATGGGGGGGGAAGATCGGAGATGGAAGATGGGTGGATGCAATCACTTCGCCGGGATCGTGGTCTCGTCCTTGGGTGGGTTGCGGCCGATGAAGGGGTGCTGCTCGAGGTCGAAGACCTGGCCGCTGATGGGGCCGCATTCGGCGGCAAGCAGCCAAGCGGCGCAGGCGGCGATTTCCTCGGGCCAGAGGATGCGACCGGCGGGGGCATAGACCTTCGGCAGATCGGCATACCAGTCGTCGCGCAGGCCGTGCTCGCGCTTGCGCTTCGCCTCGTTCTCGGTGAGCACCCAGCCGGGGTTGATCTGGTTCACGCGCACGCCGTCCTCGCGCATGAGGGTGTCGCCCAGGTTGCGGGTCAGGGTCATCAGCGCGCCCTTGCTGATGCTGTAGGGCAGCAGGTTGGGTTCGCCGCTGTAGGCGTTGACGCTGCCGATGTTGATGACGCTGCCGCACACCTGGCGCAGCTCGGGCAGGGCGGCGCGAATCAGAGCGTAGGGAGCGACCGTGTTCACCTCGAGCATGCGCCGCAGGAAATCGGCGTCGCTGCTCTGCAGGTTGCCCTGGGCGACCAGGGCCGCGTTGTTGACCACGGCATCAAGGCGACCAAAGCGCTCGACCGCCAGTCGCACCAGTCGTTCCGCGCAGCCGGGCGCGGTGAGGTCCTCGACATGGGCGACCGCGCGTTCCGCGCCGAGTTCAGCCACCACCTCCGCGGCAAGGTTGGCCTCCAGGCCGTGGATGACGACACGCGCGCCCTCGGCGACCGCGCGCTTGGCGATGGCTTTGCCGATGCCGGTGCAACTGCCGGTGACGAGAAGGACAAGGTTTTCGAGGCGCCTCATGAGCAAAGCATAATCGCAGCCCCCGCCCGGCCGCCACGACAAAGAGTGGTCGGAATGCGACAGCCGTCTTGGGAAAGTGGCTGCGGCTTTAGCCGCATGGCAAGGGGAACGATTCGGCTAAAGCCACAGCCACTTTCCTGGGCAGATCGAGAAACTGGACCTTGTTGAGGCGGGTGCGGCGGCCATGTGGTTTCTTGGCAGAGCTCAATTCCGCTCAATCCACCAGCGAAGGGCGGCTTCTTCACCGTAAAGCTTTTGGCGGTCGAGGTAGAGGCTGATGTCGGCGGCGCTTCCCCAAAACATGAGGTTCCGCATTTTTGGGTGGCTTGTGAGGTTCATGAGGCCATCAAAGCGTTGTTGGATTTCTTGTTGCCTCATGGCGGAGGTGGCGGGATCCAGAAAGGATTGCTCCATGCCCATGCCGACGACTTCTTGGAGGATGAACTGGGCATCGGACAGCACCTGCTGGCTGAGGGTATGACCCATTTGCCGCCAACTTCAGCGCTTCGTTCACCCCGGTTGTCCCAGCGCCTCAGCACTCAGGAAGGCAACTCAAACAACGTCATCGTCCGCGCCATGATCTCATGCACGAAGCTGAGCGGCACTTTGCAGATGGGTTGCCATTGCCGTTCTTTCCAATCCTGCGAACGAACATGATCACAGAGGACGACACCCCCCACGGGAAGGCCAGCAGGGACGGCGAGTTCGAAGGGGTAGCCTTTGACCTTGCTGGTGATGGGGCAGAATACCGCGAGGCCGGTCTTGGCGTTGTAGCGGGTGTGGCTGAGAACGATGGC
This sequence comes from Verrucomicrobiota bacterium, assembly GCA_023428335.1. Taxonomy (GTDB): domain Bacteria; phylum Verrucomicrobiota; class Verrucomicrobiia; order Verrucomicrobiales; family Verrucomicrobiaceae; genus Prosthecobacter. The sequence continues at coordinate 2,768 of JAEYYS010000005.1, forward strand.
GGGGCGACGCCCCGCCTGCTCACGTCCTGCCTGAGGGTCAAACACCAGCCAGCCGATGGTGCCCAGCTCCGGCACGGGAAGGGTCTTGGCCTTCATGCCGGCAGGACCTCCCGGCCTACATCTGTGCCCCAATCCGTCGCCGAATGGAGGTTTTCAGGCGTCACCTGATGGAGCAGGTCGTCGAGGCTGATCTTCTTTGGTGCCGCCTTCACGGTGAGTCCCGAGGCTCCCACTTTGAGCGTCACAGGGTCACCCTCCTTGACGTGAATCTGCTTCGCGACGGCGAGAGGGATGCGCAGGGCCAGGCTGTTGCCCCATTTTTGAATCGTGGCTGTCATGTTTCTACATTGAGGCTACCACCGTGATTTGTCAACCTTGCGGGCTCGGAGGCTTGGCAGGGGAAAGTGGCCGCGGCAACGCCGCAACTCACCGGGCCGAATCGGCTGAAGCCACTTTCGAAAGCGCTGCCAACTCCTCCGCATCCAGCGCCCGGTCGAACACGGCGACGCCGCCGATCCAGCCGGTGAAACCGACGCTGCGGCTGCTGTGGATGACGCGGCCGATCGTGAAGGGGCCGCCACTGCCGTCGTTCTTCGGCGTGTACAGGTCATGCGGATACCACCAGGGGTTCAGACGCAGAGCGACGAGATCGCGCGACACTTCTCGGCCCTCACGCAGGGTCACCTCGATCTGGGTGTAGCGATGCTCGCGCCGCTCGACGCGTTCACCGGCGGATTCCCGCAGCACTTGCACGCTCAGCGGCTCGCCTTCCGGCGGGTTGTAGTACTGATCCTTCGGGAAGATTTCGTCCTCGCTCTCCTGCTTGCCGGGCAGCCTCGCGTAGTGGCCCTGCATGTAGGCGTTGTAGGCGGACTTGATGAGGCCATCCCGCTTGGGGTGGTCGAGCCAGCGATCGCCGGCGACGCCGTTGAGCCAGCCGGTCAGCTCGTCTTTTTCGTGGTCAAAGGTCATGGCAAAACACTGCCAAGACGCATCCAGCACCTCGGCGGGCGAGTCGGCCGGCACCTCGGGGGCGATGCCGAGGGAGTTGCTCTTGTGCAGGGCGTACTTGTTGAGGAAGGAACTCGCGCCATTCTCCGAGACATGGCCGCAGGCACTGCCGGCCTTGTTCAGCCCGGCAAACAGCGCGTACTGACGCTGGCCGCGCTCCACCTTGGCGATGCTCGCGGTTTCGTTCTGCTTCAAATCCGTGCCTTCGTGCCAGATGCCCGCGAGGGCATGGTTGCCGCTCTCGCGGATCGCCCAGACGACCACGGTGACCGACTTGCCCGCGCCCTTGATATCGAGCGGTGTGTCGTGCAAGCGTGCGCGCGGCACGAGCAGCAGGGGCCGGAAGTCGGGGTCGCTCTCCTTGACGATGCGGATCGCCTGACCGAACGGGCCGCGCCCGAGCAGGGGGAAATCGGCATAGCTCGCCTCGCGGCCGGTGCCCCAGAAATCCTTGATGTAGTTGCCGGCGTCGAGGGGGTAATTCGTGGGCGACCCCGTGGGCACATGGGCGGTGAAACGGCGTTCGCCGTCCGGCTCGCGCTGCACGAAGTCCCAGAAGGCGACCAGCCCCGGCAGAGCCGTCACGGAGGCGACGCGGTCGGCGACGGTGTCAGCGGCAGGCAGAATCAACGGAGCAGCGGCGGCGAATAGAAGCAGGGAACGCATGGCGCTGCTTTAGCGCCGGCCGTGGTTGAAGTCCACCGGCTTGCGGACCGTGCGGGCGCCGGGGTTGGCGTCGATGCGCAGATCGACGCAGCTTGGATCCACCGCGATCACGGCGGGCTTGCCGGTGAAACGGTTGCCGCTGAACTCCAGGCCGCGACCGTTGGGGGCGAAGGTCACCGCCTCCTCGGGAGCCGCGTCGCCGAGCTGGAAGAGGTTGTCGCGCACGATGACGGGTCCGTAGCTGGCGTCCGGTTCGTAGAGGGTGAAGTACAGTTCCGGGAACTGCACGGGCCGACCGGTCTGGTAGGCGATCCGGCCGCGGCGTGGATCGGCCGCGTTCTTGGTGGTGTTGTCGACGAAGACATTGTGGGCCAGGATGAAGTTGACCGGCTGGTTGATCCAGCAACCGCGGCCGCCATCGCGGAAGGTGTTGCCGGTGATCGTCACATCGGTGCAGCTCTTCTCCACGCTCATGACGCGCGAGCCGTTGCCGCCGTCGACCAAGTTGCCGGTGACGGTGGCGTTGCGACAGAACTCGGCGAGGAAGAAGGCGCCCATGCGGCTGCCGAGGATGTGGTTGTTGGCGAAGACGATGTTCTCACAGGCCTGGATGTGCATGGTGTCGCCCAGGGCGCTGAGCTGGCAGCCGGTGACACGCACGTCGCGCGCGGCGGTGAGGTCAAAGGCACCCTTGCCCGGCCCGGCGCCGGTGGGCGACCAGGCCAGGTAGCTGGAGGACAGGTTGTGCACGAACCGCAAGTTCCCGGCGTCGGCATCGGTGAGTTCCAGCGGCGCGCCTTCCGATGTCTCGGCGATGCGGATGAAGTCGGGGCCGGCCTCGACGACAAAGTACTGACGGCCACGCACCAGCCCGGCCGGCAGGTCGTTGCCGAGAAAACTCAGGGCCTCGCGCGGTTCGAGGCTGCGGCTCACCGGCAGCGGTTTGGCGCCGGGCTCGAAGAACAGGCGACCTCCCTCGATGCGGGTCACGTCATGCACGAGATCAGCGCGGAAGTACATCCAGGCGCGCTCAACTTCCCAGGCTTCGTAGTCCTCGGGCCAGGTGACGATCTGCCAGAGATAACCGTAGTCCCACATGAACTTGCCGCTGCGCAGCAGGGTGCAGGAGTCGAGCACCACCCGCTCGGTCCAAGCGAGGACCTTGCCCTCGGAACCCTTCTCCTTCAGGCCATGCACGCCGATCACCGCGCCGGCGACGCCGTTGGAACGGACGTCGCGAAAGAGCAGGTCGCGCGTGCCGCCGGGCTGCGTCGTGGTGATCTCGATGGCGCGCGTGCTGACATTCGGCTGCCAGGCATTTTCCCGCTGCGCGGGATCGAAGACATGACCCAAAAACTCGCCGCCATGCCACGACAGTTCAACGACATCGCTGCCGGCAAACAGCACCGCCCGGGCCCCGTCGCCCAGGCGTTCGGGAAAGTGGAAGCGGGCGCCGTGCGCGAAGATCGTCGTGCGCGAGGGCAGCGACAGGGGTTCGGCGCCGTCGAGATGGTAATCGCCCGGCGGAATCGTCACCGTGCCGCCGTTCGCCAGAGCCGGGGCCAGGAGGTCGGCGAGGCGGGCGCGATCATCGGCGGAGGCCGGCAGGACGGCAAAAATCAGGGCTGGCAGCAGCAGGCGGAGCATGCAG
>JAEYYS010000073.1 GCA_023428335.1 Verrucomicrobiota bacterium
GCCTCAACAAGAGCGCCAAGAAACAGAGCGGCGGCGAAAACCAGGCGCCGTTCTTCGTCGCCACCCTCGCCGCCTTCCGCCGCGTCTACGATCTCGGCCGCCGCGACGACGTGCAGAACCTCGGCCTCGTGGTCATGGACGAAGCCTTCTCCAAGCTCAGCGGCGACCGCATCGACGACTGCCTCGCCCTCGCCCGCAACTTCGGCCTGCAGCTCGTCATGGCCTTCCCCGAGGACCGCCTGCCGACCATGTTCCAGCACGCCGACACGGTCGTGCAATGCCGCGTCGAACGCGGCTACGACGAGGCCAACGAACAGGTCACCCACATCGAAAACTGGGTCGTCCGCGTCGAAGGCTCCCGCCTGCTCGAACTGGCGGAGTGATCGGGGAAAGGTCCGCAGATTGCGCAGATGACGCAGATGAACGCTGAAGTCTGGGGACCTGCGCGCAGCGCCTTGGACTGCGGCGCCTCTGCGCCGCTTTCGCTCACCCGTGCCGCTCCACCCCACGAGCAGAACCCAAGCCATAGTGAACCGCTAATGAGACGCTGATCCGAAGGATGCCCCCCCGAGCCTGTATTGCACCGCAGATCAGGTGGGGCGCAGAGAGGGATTCCGGCACCTTTCAAACCTCTGCGGTTCACCCCTCTGCGGTGCTCCCTTCTGGATCAAGCGGACAAGGAGTGCCCGCGCTCCCCTCGGCCTCGCAACCGCACCCCCTCTTTTTTCGTCGGCCAGGATCTGTCGAACCGCACGTTCGTGCCACAAAATCCTTGGGAGACGAACTTCAGCCTCAGTCCACCTCGATTTTCACGATGGCCACGGGGCTCTGCCTGTCGCTGAAGGCCACCAGGCAGACGACCGTGCTGGAACTGTTGAACCCAATCGGATTGCCGGGCAGCTGGATTTGGCTGGCGCTTCCCGCCGTGCTGCCCAGCGCCGTAAAGGACACGACGGTTCTGCCGCCAATCTGATCCCCTTCCCGCAGCAGCAGCCGCAGCGCGCCGCTGGATTCCATGGCCCACAGACCGATGTCATCGGCTGCACTGACCGCCCCAGGGCTGGTCTTGCGCGGCAGCAGGCGGGCCACAAACAGCGGCCCCTTCGGTGCGGCATATGCCAGCGATGAGAAGCTCTTGAATGCGGCTCCGCCCGTCTCGGCAGCAACCGAGCCTGCCCGCGCCAGCAGGCTCAGTTCACCGGCATTTCGCCACCAAAGCCCGGACGCATTCGCTGCGGCAATGCCACGACCCGCGATTTTTGCCTGCACGGCGAAGTTCGATCCTCCGCCCGCCACAGGATCCAAGAAGCTGGCGAATGTTCCGCCAATCGTGTCTGGCGCGGCTTCGCCCTTGCTGAGGGCCAGCGAAAGCCCGCCGCTGCCATCGTCCGCAAAAACGCCGCTGTCGTTGAGCTTCGTCACACCGGGGCCTGCAAGCTTTGCCAGAAAGCTGTAGTTGCTGGCATCGCCCGACCATCCGGGCATGCCGAAATTCAGCCAGTTCATGCCTTCGGCCACCGGCTCAGACGCCAGGCTGTCGGCGGACTGGCCCGTCATCGCAACCACGCTGAACCCGCTGGCGGCGCTGCCCTCGATGACCGCTTGGGCTGGCACCCGGTCGGTGAAGGTCACGCGTGCGGCATACATCGCACCCTCAGGCGTTCCGCTTTCGACCAGGGCGCGCGGCTGTCCGCCGGTCCCCAGCATCGGCATGATGAAGGAAAAGGCTTTCACCACCTTGTTGCCGGAGGCGGTGGCGAGAGTCTGCCCTTCGCGCAGCATCAAAACTCTGGCCTCCTCGGAATCGCTCCAGATGCCCAGGTCCGACACGGCGCTCACAAGCCCGCGCTTGGCCGCAAGTTTGGCGGCGAAGGCCGTCTCCCCGCCCGCCGTTGCATAAGACAGCAGAGACGCAAACGACACCCCCTCCGGCTGTGCGGCAGGCGCGCCCGAGAGGCGGTCCGCAAGGGCGTCTCCTGTCGCTGACATGCCAGTCCGGGCCAGGAGTCGCAGCGCGCCGCCAGCGGTGCCGCGCCACAGGCCGGTCTTGTTGGCACTTTTGACGCCAGCACCCTTGACCGTCGCCAGGAATGCGACCTCGCCGGCGCTGCCCAGCACGGGGCTTTTGAGGATGGCGAAGGTCAGGCCCGGGAGTGCATCGCCATTGCCATCCGCCACTTCCATGCCGGCGGACGCCACCAGACCACCGTTGAGGAAGATGCCGCTGCCCTTGCCGCCGGGGCTTGTCCAACTGCCCAAAAAGGCGATGTCACCGCTGTCATTCACCGATGGCGGGCCAAAGGACGTCCATTTCGCGTCAGCAGGCACTCCGCTGCCTTCCTGTCCCGCGCCGGGCACGAGACCGCCGGCAGCCCACAGAACCTCGGGCGTGATCGGTACTGCCGGCGGCAGCACCACAAACGTCTGCGAGACCTCGCTGTAGCTGTCCAGCGAATCATAGATGCGGCCGGTGAGCGTGTAGGTTCCCGGTGTCGCCGGTGCGTTGAAGTTCACGCTCGCCGCCGTGTCGCGCAACACCTGGTCCGCACCATTGACCTGCACGAGATAGCTCAATGGCGTGTGGTTCTCCTCATCGCTCCAGCCGCTGAAGGTGGCGGTCAGCGCCGCGCCGGGCCGGATCGCATCGAGTGCGGTCAGCGTCAGCGTGCCGCCGAAAGGGGGTGAGTTCGACGCCGTGGTAAAGGTCATGTCCGCGCCTGCGACCGTTCCCAGGGCGTTGGTGGCGACGGCCCGGTAATGATACGTGGTGTTTGCCGTGAGACCGGTGATCGCACGGCTCACCGGCACGGCCGCCGCGCCTGCCGGCAGCACCTGCGCCGCGGTGGCGGTGCCGTAGCCTGCCGTGGCGCCGTATTCGAAATGCACATTGGCCTCAAGCCCGCCGGGATTCACCGTCGCATGGAGTGTCGCCGCCGTCTTCGTCAGGCTCGTCGCCGCCTGGGTTGTCACAAGGGGGGCGGAGGTGCCATCATCCGGCAAAGTGGCGCGGAAGACACCGCTGGCATTGCCATTGTCGGTCACCACGGAGAACACCAACTCGCCATTGTCGCTCAAGACCCGCGGGCGGCCATCTTCGCCACCGGAGCCGCTGTCGGGACTCGCAGAGACATTTGAGATGATCTTCATTTCGCCGCCGCCGATGTCCAGCGGGTCGCCAGCTCGCGCGATGAGCTTCAGCAGCCCGTTCGGCGCGGTCATCCACAGGCCTTGATAGTTTTTTTCCGCCTCGCTGATCCCGGCCCCGGCGACAAAGGAGGAAAAGGCCACCTGCCCTTCCTCATTGACCCCGAGCAAGTCGAAGTAAGGCGCGACATACTCCGGGCTGTAGCCGTCAAAGGTCACCCCCGCAGGGCAGCCCGGCGCCTGCTGTCCCTGCAGGGCGATCAGCTTCAGCGTGCCATCGGGCGATCGCAGCCAGATGCTCTGCTTGAACCCCGAGACAAAGGCCGTGAAGGCAACATAGCCCGTCGAGCTGATCATCGGCCCTTTCATTCCAATGCTGGTTGTGCCGGTGAATTGGTCAAAAGTCCGCCCGCTGGCGCTGCCCCCCTCGCGTGCGACGAGCTGGAGCGCACCCGGCGTCCCAGCAAAGATGGCGGTCTCGTTGGAAAAATTGACACCTGGACCGCGAAGGTGGCTCACGAAGGCCGTCTGCCCAGCGGAGTTCCACCCCAGCGTGCTGGTGAAGGCGATTTCGTCCGTATCCAGCGTGCCAAACACGACGCCAGCGGGAAGGCCGGGCGGCTGGTCTCCCTCGGCAAGCACTCGTTGTGCTCCAGTGCCAGTCACAGTCCACAGTCCCTCATTGTTGTTCAAGTCAATGCCAGCTCCCTGAATGCTGGCGGTTAGGAACATGGTTCCCAGATCATTGAGCACCGGCCTGCCAAATCCGTCAAACGTGATGCCTGCACCCAGCCCTGGAGCAGGCTGGTCACGCTGTAGCATCAATTGAACTGTGCCAGGTTTCCCGAGATAAAGACCCTCCGGCGCGCCGGCCAGGGAAGCAGCAAACAGAGCGGTTCCATCGGCGTTGATAAGCACATCGGCATCAAACCCGTAAAAGGTGGGGCCACCGTTTGGCGAGGGAGACCCTTCCTGACCCAGGATATCAGACGTGCCCGGTCCGTGGTAGGTGATGCCCGAGTTGGTAGATGGATTCGAGCCAAGCGAAGTTGTCGAAACCACAGTTTTTCCCGAGTCGCTCAAATTGGCCTTTTGGTGGTTTCCCGTGTAGTGACGCAGGTCGTCCGGCAAGCCGGCAAGAACCGCAGGCGTCCCGTACACATGGATGCTCGAACCCGCCGCATTGGCCAGCGTTGCTTCCACCAGAACCTCCCCGTTGTCATTCAGCAAGGGGGCTCCGGCGTGGGCGATGAACACATTGCCTGGAAGTCCGGCTGCACGGTCGCCAGCAAAAGCGATTCGCTCAATCAGCGGCTGGCCCTGCGCAGCCACGGTCAGCTGGATCTCGCCGCTCGTCACCGTGCCATCGCTGTTGCTCACTCGCACACGGTAACGTCCGGTTTGTGAGGTCGCGACGTTTGTCAGAGGCAGTGTCGCATCCGTGCCGTTGGCGATGTTGGCAAACTCCGCATCGACGGGCCCTTTGAACTTCCACTGGTAAGTCAGAGTGCCCACCCCGCTTGCCGTCACCGCAAGATCCACATCCGATCCAGCGCTGACGTTGCGCACAGGCGACAGCGCGCCGATCACCGGCGGAAAACTCAGCATCGCCGGAACGCTCTCCAGCGGCTCTTGGGAAAAGGCGTTCGTGATGCTCACCGTGTAGCTGCCGCGGTGCGCCTCGGTCAGATCCGTCAGCTTGAGCGTGTCGCTTGTCTCGTTCAGCAGGATCTGATCATTGTGCTTCCACTGAAAGGCCATCCCTGTGCGCGTGCCCAACGCTGTCACTTGAAACGTGGCCGAGCCGCCGATCACACCCGTGACACTGGCTGGCTGGCCCTCATCGGGTATGACCGGCGCGCTATCGTCAAAGCTGGCCAGGTAGTAGGCCTGTTTCTCCGCGCCGAACTCATTTGGCGCAAACTTGACTTTGAAGACAAGGTTCCCAGCCCCGTCAATGGAGCACTGCAACCCGTCGCCATTCGATGCCGCTGAAATAAGAATGCTGTCATTGGGATAGATGGCATATCGCAGCCCCTCATACCCCCCGATGGCGAGGGCTGATCCCAGAATCGGAGAGTCCTCGCGGGCGATCATGTGCAAGACTCCCGTTTTGTCAGTGGCGAACAGGGTCAATGCCAGCTCTCCTTGAATGGAATCCCTGGTGTAAATGAGAAACGCAACCTGCCCGGAATCGCTCAAGACAAACTTGGAAAAGGCTTCGTTTGTGAAAAAGGTGTATTGCAGGTCCCCCTCACCACCCGGCGCTTGCGTGCCGGTGCGGGCGATCAGCCGCAACTGTCCGGGTTTGCCCACATAGAGCGCCTGTGATTCCACCCCATCCGCAGTCTCCAGAAACGCTCTGAACGCCACTTCTCCGGATGCGTTCAGGGTAATTCCCGCAAAATTCGTCCATTGAGTTCCTGTCTCCACCCCCGCAGCCTGCGTGTAAGCACGCGCGACCATTTTTAAATCTCCGGGAGTTCCCCAATAAAAGCAATTACTGGACAGAAGCGGGTCAAGAGTAACGGATTCCAGAGCGACGCTTAAAGCCACCTGTCCTGCC
>JAEYYS010000194.1 GCA_023428335.1 Verrucomicrobiota bacterium
GCTCCCGGATGTCCTCTTCGGCCTCGAACCCGGCAACGACAACGCCATGCTGACCTTCGTCAACGGCGGCGTCGAGGACTCGGAAACCAATCCCAACCTCGACGGCCTGCTGAGTTCCGCCCAACCCCCGGATCGCGGCTGGGTCTCCATCCTCGCCGGCAGCCGCGTGGTGGTGCCCAAGGGTACCGGTCCCAACCCGGGCGCCACCAGCCTGAAGTTCGTCGCCAAAACCGGCTTGTTCAGCGGCAAGTTCACGCTCTTGGACTTCAATGATGTCGGCAAGCTGGAGAAACGCGCCACCTCCTTCTTCGGCATGGTTGTCGACGAGGACAACGGCGACCTCGCCGCCGCCCAGGTCGGCACCGGCTACTTCCTGCTGCGCGCACACCCGAACTTCCTGCCCGAGGCCGACCCGCCGCTCACCCTCAAGACGACGCCGATCCGTTCCGGCGAAGTGATCTTCGAGGCGCGGCCGCCTGTACAGCCTTGATGGACGCGCCGCCAAAACCTTGGAAGACGCTTCTCACCCGCTCGCTGCACGCCTGAGGCATTGTAATAACCAAGTATTTACCCTGCATTGACTTGAAATGCTCGCGGCTTTCCGGTTAAATCAGGGAAATCCGAAAAATTCAACGAATTCAAACCGCCATGAAACCTTTTCGTTCCCTCCTGGCTGATGCCCGCCGTCACCGGGGTTTGGCCCTGATCATCGTGCTGTCGATGCTGGCGCTGGCGACCATCGTCATCCTCGCCTTCCTCAGCATTGCCGACACCGAGCACAAGGCGACGATCACCTACTCGTCGGCCCAGACCTCGCGGCGGCTGGCGGACACGGCCGTCAACCTGGTGGTCGCGCAGATCCGCGCCGGCAGCCAGCGCGACAACAACACTGAACCGGTCATCCACGCCACCCAGCCCGGAGCGGTGCGCAAGTACAATGCCGCCGGCATTTTCATCGGTGGGTACAAGCTGTTTTCTGACAAGGACATGGTCTTCCGCGCCCCGGTGGCCGGCGCAGACAATCCGAACCAGTATGAGGAGCAGTTCGTCAGTCAGTCGGAACCGCCCAACGACTGGAACACCGGCAACAACATTGCCCGCTATGTCGACATCAACGAACCCGTGGTCAAGGGCGTGCTGGATGCCGCTGGCAACGCCACGACGACACAGACGTACTTCCCGGTGATCGACCCGCGCGCCGCCCAGGACATCGACCCGAATGCCGGCGATGATGTCCCGGTTGAGGGCTTTTCCTACGCGGAGACGACGGCCCTCAACAACAACAACATCGCCCAGGTCTCGGCGGTGACCCCGCAGCAGCGCCCGATCGTCCTGCCCGGCACCGCCGGTGGCGACATCAATGACCTGCGCCTCGCCATGCCGGTGCAGTGGCTTTACATCCTCCGCGACGGAGCCGTCGGCTACATGAATGACAATCTGCAGTTCAACGTGCTCGACGGCTCCTCCGGCGGGCTTGGCGGCGTCAGCAGCACGCCCCAGGACGTTTACGGGGTGCCCTCCGAAACCAATCCCATCGTCGGCCGCATTGCCTTTTGGACCGACGACGAAAGCTGCAAGGTCAACATCAACACGGCGGCTGAGCCTACCTATGTCGCGCAGCCGGTTTATTATCACGAGCGCGACCAGAGCTGGGCCGACTTCCCGCCCGCCCGCTCGGAATACCAGCGTTTCCCGGGCCATCCGGCCACGGTGGCCCTGAGCAGCGTGCTCTTCCCCAACCCGCTGCTGACCGACGAGCGCAGCCTTGACACCTATGGTCCGCGCGGACGCATCACCGGTTCCGCACTGTCCCGCGCGCTTGCCGTCAAGGAGCGTCTCTACGATCTCATTCCGCGCATCCACACCGGCGGCAGTGTTGCCGGCACCCGCGCCTTCGCCCAGGATGAATTCCGCACGCTCTCCGGCGATGCCACCAACGCCACCGCCATCGCGATTGAGCAGGCCGCCGGTGAACGTCTCTATGCCAGCGTCGACGAACTGCTCTTTTCCCAGACCGTCTCCGGCCGTCGCCGCGTGTTGAACGATGCCGTCACCAACAACGTCACGCTCTTCAACCGCGACAGCCTTGAGCGCGCCTCCGCTTTCCTCACCGCGCACAGCCGTGCCAGCGAGATCAACATGTATGGGCTGCCGCGCATCACCATGTGGCCCATCGCCGAAAGCTCGGACCGCCGCACCGGCTTCGACAACCTCATCGAGTTCTGCTCGCGTCTCGGTTCGCCCTCCAACTCGTACATCTTCCAGCGTGCCCATGCCCGCACCATCCCGACCGCCTCCGTCAGCGGTGCCTCCTACGACATCAGCATCAGCCGCAATCAGCGCCTGATGAGCATGCTCGACAAGCTCGTCTCCAGGCCCTTCCCAACGGCGACCTACATCAGCGGTGGCGGCGCTCCCGGTGCGGCGAGGTCCTATGTGCAGAAGTACGGCCAGCAAAACGCCCGCCAGATGCTGGTGCAGTTCTTCGATTACATCCGCTCGACGAACCTCTACGACAGCTTCCTGGTGCCAACCAACCGCAATTCGTGGCCGGCCGCCCGCATCAATTGGAACGATCGCAACACCGGCCTTTACGTCGTGCGTGACAACGAGCGGACGAACTGGAAAACCTACACGGATGGCGTGGTGCGCGACTCCAATGGTTCGAACATCAGCAAGCCTTGGGCGGACAAGTTCCTGCCCGGCCACGGCCAGGTCACGCCGGCGGAGTGGACGATCGGCGGCACCACCTACCGCGGCTTTGGCCGCTTCGTCAGCATCAGCGAGGTCGGCCTGCAGTTCATCTGCACCGCCGACGGTCAGCCCGACATGTACAGCTGGCGCATTCCGCTCAAGAACACGGCGCCCGGCGCCGGAGAAAGGGACTACCTCATTCCGTTGGAGGGTGAGGCCGATGAGAACCTGGTCAATTACGTCGATTACTACGCGGACAGCAACAACACGCCCAACGTCAGCGGTGGCCGCACGGCGCTCAAGCTCAATGAGGCGGCTCAGAACAGTTTCGCCATCGAGCATGTTCAGCTCAACCAAATTCGACTGGCTGGCTACCAGATCGGCAACCTCGAAGCCGTTCACTGGGCGGATAAAAATACGGCGGGGATCAAGGAACGCTATTATTCGAACTTTCCGCCGATCACGGGGGCCCTGCTCAATGGCGGTCTCTACAACACTTCGGCGGACTCCAGTGCGGACGACCTGCGGCGTCCCATCCGCCATCCCGGCTACGATCCCAAAAACTGGAACCATACCCTTAGCCCGAACCAGCCGCTGGGAATCAACGAGAAGCGCCTCCAGGCCATGCTCCATCTCGAGTTTTTCTGCCCCTCGGTGGGGTACACCGAGCTCAACCCGGACATGACCATTGTCATCTCAAGCAATGATGTCAGCAGCATTGAAATCAATGGCCGCGCCTTGTTCTCGACGACCCAGGATGTGGTGCTGCGCAGCGAGAAGCCGCTGTACAGCATCGATAGTGCACCGGAAGTCGGCGGCTTTGCCAGCTTCCGCAAATTCGTGCTCGACCGCCGCGTCAAGGCCTTCGAATCCATGCCTGAGGATGTGGGCTACGATACCAGCGCCACCTCCAGCGTTCATTCCGGACTGCTCAACCTCGATTTGGTGTCCAGCTTCTTCACCGTCGATCGCAACCAACCCCTGCAGTTCTCCTCGGGCACCATCACCGTCAACATTTACGACACCCACGACTGGGAGCGGGCGTCGCCGGTGCAGACCGTGCGCTTCCGCCTCGAGTCGGGTCAGGCGCCAACCCCCGATCTGGTCACGGCCGGATCCTACTGGGTCCGGTACACCCGGACTGACGGCAGCATTTTCAACATTCCGCCCCTGCAGGCGCCGCGCTGGTGGGGCTTCCACCGCGACGGCGTGCTGGGACGGAACTTTTACAACACCACCGACAACCCCATGCCTGCCTCGATCAAGGGCCGCTTCAACACGTCGTATCCGACGGGCGTGAGTAATGGCACCACGGCTGCCGACAGTTCTGGCGGTGCCAGCGATCCGCGATATGGCGGGCAGGGGCAGCGGGTGCCGGGGGCCCACGCGCTGATTTACGGCAAGGATCCCAACAACGCCATTGGTGTGCGCCTGCTCGACGCGAACAGGGCGAGCCAGCGGATGAAGTATGGCCCGGGGCATCCGGACAATGACGGGCTGTATGTCGATGACCCCGAGAACAGATCCTATTTCAACAAACCCTGGCACTTCGGCTCGGACACCGTGCGCAGCCTGCAGCCGGCCCACGGCGATGCCCGCATGATCGCGGCCAAAAAGCTCGTCGAGGCCAACGAATGGACTCCTCACCGCCTCTGGAATGATCCCAATGAGTTCATCGCCCACAACTTCTCCTCCTACAATGCCGGTGGTGAGCCCGGCTTCGACTACGGCACGAGCAATACGGACCCCAACATCAACATGAATGTGCGGCCCTTGCCGCCGGCCGTGAATATGAACAGGGGCACCACCTATGTGGGGGGCTATCACCCCGACGCCCCGCACGGGCGCAGCAGCTTCTCGCCGAACCCGAAGTCCGCGCACGAACTCATCCAGCGCTACTACGACTTTGACGACAGTGATCCGGGTGGCCGTATCGGCCCCTTCATCAACAAGGTGGACGAAGGCAACTACTCGGTTGGCGAGTACATCCGTTCGGGATGGTCGACGGCGAAGGTCTGGCGCGGCACCTACTACCGCAGCGACAGCATTGAGGCGCGCTTTGCCGCCGGCCAGGGCAGCTTCTTCACGCCCAACCGCATGGTTTCCTCGCCGGTGCTGTTTGGTTCCCTGCCATCCCGGGTCTGGGACAACAATGGCGATGGCGCCTGGACCAATCTGTTGTTCCGCCCGCATGTGGTCATCAACAATGGCGTCACTCAGGGCACCCCGACGGCCAACGTTCACCCGGGCGAGGAGACCCCCCCGGATCACTACCTGCTTGACCTGTTCTGGATGCCGGTGGTCGAGCCTTATGCGATCAGCGAGTCGTTGTCGACGGCCGGCAAGATCAACATGAATTACCAGATGCTGCCCTTCACCCACATCCGCCGTGCCACCGCCATGCACGCGCTGATGAAGGGCGAACTTTTCGCCGCATTGCCCAACAACGATTATGTTTCCTCCAGGGAGGTTCGCAACGGTTGGGGGGTCAACGGCAGCACCGCGCCGGTCATGCGCAACGAGACCAATGCCAACGCCTACTGGCACCGCAGCATCGCCATCGACCGTTTCAAGCCGCTCAGCGGCGCCGACAACCGTTGGTGGGAAATTGCCGCCGGCCAGCGCGTGCAGGCCACCCTGCGTCAGTTTGAGGAACGCTTCAACTTCGGCCGTGGCCCGACCGCCTCGACAACCCCTCCCAGCATGCGCTCGGGCCTGTTCCGCTCCGCCTCGCAGATCTGCGAGATCCACCTCATCCCCAACCCGGTCCCGGGCGGCGCCTCGGCCAATGTCAGCGCCACGGATGTTGCCACGGTCGGCGGTCGCGACGATGCCATGGCGAACTTCTGGGCCGCGCACTGCGCGACCGGGGACAACACCCGCGAGCGTCCCTATTCAAACCTCTATGCCCGCCTGACCACACGCTCGAACACCTTCCGCGTGCATGTTCGCGCCCAGTCCATCCGCAAGTCGCTGCGCTCGGTCGAGCCCGACAGGTTCGACCCGAACCGCGACCTGATGACCGGCGAGTTTCGCGGTTCCTTCCTGCTTGAGCGCTACATTGACCAGGGCGACCTGCAGCGCGCCGGTGCCCAGGTGGACTTCGCGGCTGCGGCGGATCCGTTCACGCTCGCCCCGCTCGAAAACTACTACCGCTTCCGCATCCTTGAATCGAAGCGCTTTGCTCCCTGATCGTCCGCACTTCAAGCCCATGAAAGCCTCCCTCCCTCTGCCAACCGGCCGTTGGCGCCGCAGCGTGGCCCGCGCCTTCACCCTGGTGGAAATCCTCGTCTCCCTCGGGGTGCTGGCCATCCTGCTGCTGATCAGCGCCGAGGTCATCGGCACCGTGCAGACCACCTGGACCAGCACGAACGCCCGCGTCAGCCAGTTCCGCGAGGCACGCACCGCCTTCGACATCATCACGCGCAACCTCAGCCAGGCGACCCTCAACACGTATCTGGATTACGACAACAACTACCTCGCTTCGGCCGACCCCAGCGCCGCCACCACAACGGCGCCCACCCGCTACGTGCGCAAATCCGACCTGCGCTTCGTCAGTGGCGCGGCGGGCACCGGCGGCCCCTCGGGCAACGGTCTGGTGCCCGCCGGTGGTGGCGCCGGCATTCTGCCCGGCCATGCGGTCTTTTTCCAGGCCCCCCTGGGAGTCTCCCACGACCCCAGCTTTGCCGGCCTTGACCGCCTGCTCTGCGGCCGCGGCTACTTTGTCCAGTTCACCTCCGACGAGTTCTTCCGCCCCGAGTTCATCGCCTCCAGCAACCTGCGCTATCGCTACCGCCTGATGGAGTACTCGCCGCCGGCGGAGCAGAACCTGATCTACTCGGACCCGGCCACCAAGTCGGCTTGGATGAACCTGGCCGGCATCCCGTTGCAGCAGGGCGAGACCGCCCTCAATCGCAGCCTGACCCGGCCGGTCGCCGACAACATCGTTGCCCTGGTCATCTCGCCGATGATCGATCTCTCCGCCACTGGTGCTGCCGCCGCCAGCGGTTCACGCTCCTCCACCCTGATCGCCGAGGATTTCAACTACGATACTGAGCAGGTCAAGCTGGCGAACCAGATCGGCCTCGGCCCGCAGGGCACCCAGTACCTGCTGCCGCCGCTGGTCCGGGTCGTGCTGGTGGCGATCGATGAAAATTCCGCCGATCGTCTTTCGCAGACCTCCGGGAGTCCGGGCACGCCGCCCTTTGGCACCCAGATCAGCGAATTGATCACCACCCGGCCGGCCGCGCAGCTCAACCAGACGCTGGAGGACATCGGCAGGATTTTGCGCGAGGAATACCGCGTCAACTATCGCATTTTCTCCGCCACGGTGTCGCTGCGCGGCGCCAAGTGGAGCACCTGATTTCGTCCCAACCGTCCAGCAACGCCGGCCACCGACTTCCATGAGCCTTCCTCCCCGCAGACACCCACGCGCCTTCACGCTGATCGAAATGATCTCCGTGATCGGCATCATCGCCCTCCTGGTCGCCCTGGTGACACCGACCCTGCTGGACGTCATCCGCTCGACGCGGCTGAGCGCCTCCGGCGACTCCCTGGTCAACCGCCTCAGCCTCGCCCAGCAGAGTGCCGTTTCGATGGGTTCCGAAGTCGAGATGCGTTTCTACCGCTACCTCAACAGCAGCGCCGAGCGCCCGAGCGAGGAACTGTATTATGCCTACCAGGTGGTGCACAGCCCGCAGGCCGGTCTCGAGCGCGCCCTCTCCGAGGTCTACTACCTCGAGTCCGGCATCATCCTGTCCCGGCTCGAGCAGCTTTCGCCCCTGTTGCAGACGGTCAAAAACCAGGCTCCCGATGCCGATGGCAATTACCTGTTCAAGCCGCCGGGCAGCGCCCAGCCGGACACCGTCAGCTACGCCGCCATGCGCTTCTACCCCGACGGCTCCATGCGCATGCTCACCAGCGCCGCCGCGGTCAATGGCGACCTCGACACCCAGGCCCGTGCCTACACGGTGCCCACCTACGACAAGAGCTACCTGACCATCACCGAGAGCAAGGACGCCCTGAGCGCCCAGCCGCGCAACTTCTTCTGCATCCAGATCGATTCCTACACGGGCAAGACCCGCGTGTACCGCCCCTAAAACGCGGTTCCGGCCTCACTTTCCGCATGACAGGCGGCAAAGTGTCGCTTCAATGGAACATGGGCGACACTCCTTCCCTTGCACTCAGTTTTGACGACGTTCTTCTCCTCCCCGGGCTGAGCGGGGTCCTGCCGGGAGACGTCGAAATCGGCACCTCCTTCGGAGGCAGCATTGGCCTCAACATCCCGGTGCTGTCCTCGGCCATGGACACGGTCACCGAGGCCGACCTGGCGATCGCCCTGGCCCGCGAGGGCGGCATGGGCGTCATCCACCGCAACTGCCCGATCGACCACCAGGCCGAGCAGGTGGCGCGGGTGAAGCGCTCCGAGAACACGGTCATCCAGAACCCGCACACGGTCAGCCCGGAGACCACCCTCGGCGAACTGCAGCGCCTGATGCATGTCAAGGGCGTCAGCGGTTTCCCGGTGGTCGATCCCGCCGGCCGGCTCGTCGGCATGGTCACCAGCCGCGACATGTGGTACATCGACGACGACCAGACGCCGGTCTCGGCGATGATGACGCCGCTCGACAAACTCGCCACCGGCACGGCGGCGACCAGCTACGAGGAGGCGCTGAAGATCCTCTACACCCATCGCATTGAGAAGCTGCCGCTGGTCGATGCCGGCGGCCGGCTCGCCGGTCTGATCACCAAGCAGGATGTCGTCAAGCGCCAGACCTTCACCAACGCCGCCAAGGACGCCAACGGTCAGCTCCGTGTCGGCGCTGCCGTCGGTGTCGGCGAGGACTGTGTGGAGCGCGGTGCCGCCCTGGCCGCCGCCGGTGCGGACGCCCTCTTCATCGACGCCGCCACCGGCCACACCACGCGCGTGGCCGAGGTCGTCCGCCGCCTGCGCGAGCGCCTGGGCGACGCCCTGCCGGTGGTCGCCGGCAACGTCGTTACCGCCGACGGTGCCCTGCACCTGGTTGAGGCCGGTGCCTCGGCCGTCAAGGTTGGCGTCGGCCCCGGCTCGATCTGCACGACGCGCGTCATTTCCGGCGTTGGCATGGCCCAGTTCACCGCCATCAGCGAGGTCGCCTCGGTCTGCCGCGCGCGCGGCGTCAGCGTCATCGCCGACGGCGGCATCCGCTACTCGGGCGACATCGTCAAGGCCATCGCCGGCGGTGCTGACTGCGTCATGCTCGGCTCCCTGCTTGCCGGCACCTCCGAGAGTCCCGGCCACATGATCAAGTGGCAGGGCCGCACCTTCAAGGAGTACCGCGGCATGGGCAGTCTCAAGGCCATGCGCAAGGGCGCCGGCGACCGCTACGGTCAGAACTCCTCCGGCAAGCTCGTGCCCGAGGGCGTCGAGGCGCGCGTGCCCTTCAAGGGACCGCTCGCCGATGTCGTCTTTCAGCTCATGGGCGGCCTGCGCTCCGGCATGGGCTACGTCGGCGCGGGCTCGCTCGACGAACTGCGCTCGAAGGCGCGCTTTGTCCGCATCACCGCCGGCGGCCTCAAGGAGAGCCACCCGCACGACGTCGTCATCACCGAGGAGCCGGTGAACTACGAGCCCTCCTGAAGCGCTCCCCAACGATCCCTTTTTCCATGACTGAAAACGAAGTCGCCGTCCTCGATTACGGCTCGCAATACAGCCAGCTCATTGTCCGCCGCGTCCGCGAGCTTGGCTTTGCCTCGCACCTCTACCCGCCGGCCGCCCTGGCGACCCTGGAGAAACCCGGTGCCATCATCCTGTCCGGCGGCCCGCGCAGCACCTCGGAGGCCGACGCTCCGGATGTCGACTTCGAAAAACTCATGGCCTTCGGCGTGCCCGTGCTCGGCGTCTGCTACGGCATGCAGCTGCTCAACATCAAGCATGGCGGCACCGTCAAACCCGGCGTCACCCGCGAGTACGGCCCGGCCAAACTCGTCGTCACCGACCACGAGGACCTCTTCCAGGGCATCTCCCACGAGTCCCAGGTCTGGATGAGCCACAGCGACACCTGCGCCAACCTGGCCGCCACCACGAAGGTCATCGCCACCAATGAGGACGCCGTGCCGGTCGCCCTGAAATGGTCCGAGCGCTGCTGGGGCATCCAGTTCCATCCGGAGGTCACCCACTCGCACGAGGGCACGGCCATCCTGCGCAACTTTCTCACCCGCAGCGGTGCCACCCTGGCGAAGTTCGACATCCAGGCCTTCAAGGCGCAGATGCTCGACCGCATCCGCGAGGAAGTCGGCGGCCGCGAGGTCATCTGCGGCGTCTCCGGTGGCGTCGACAGCACCGTGCTCGCCGTGCTGCTGCACAAGGCCGGCGTCAAGGTGCGCTGCATCTTCATCGACACCGGCCTGATGCGCCTCAACGAGGGCAGGGAGGTCAAGGAGCTCTTTGAGGAGGTCGGCGTGCCGATCGAGCAGATCGATGCCAGCGAGATTTTCCTCGGCGCCCTCAAGGGCGTCACCGATCCCGAGCAGAAACGCCGTATCATCGGCACGCTCTTCGTCGACGAATTCTGGAAGGTGGCCGACAACGTCGAGCTGCTCGCCCAGGGCACGCTTTACCCCGACGTCATCGAAAGCGCCACCAGTGGCTCCATCGCCAGCAAGATCAAGACCCATCACAACCGGGTCGACCGCATCATGGAGCTGAAGGAGCAGGGCAAGGTGCTCGAACCGCTCGCCGAACTGTTCAAGGACGAGGTGCGCGCCCTTGGTGCCAGCCTTGGCATCCCGCACCGCGCCCTCTGGCGCCACCCGTTTCCCGGTCCGGGCCTGGCCGTGCGCATCCCCGGCGAGATCACCCCGGAACGCGTCGCCATCACCCAGCAGGCCGATGCCATCTTCATCAGCGAGCTGCGCCGCAGCGGCTGGTACGAGCAGGTCTGGCAGGCCTATGCGGCCCTGCTGCCGGTGAAGACGGTCGGCGTCAAGGGCGACGAACGCAGCTACGAACAGGCGATCTCCCTGCGCGCCGTGATCAGCGAGGACGCCATGACCGCCGACTGGGTTGAACTGCCCTACGGCGTGCTGCGCAATGCCTCCAATCGCATCCTCAACGGCGTCAAGGGCGTCAACCGCGTGCTTTACGACATCAGCACCAAGCCGCCGGCGAGCATCGAGTGGGAGTGAGTCGGCCGGCTGCAACGTCACTTGCGCGCGCCTCCGGCCGGGCAATCATGGGTCATGCCCATCCCCAAGCCCGTCGTTCCCGTCACCGAGGAGCATTTCTTCAATCGCGAGCTGAGCTGGCTGGCCTTCAACGAGCGTGTGCTGGACGAGGCGGCGCGGCGTGACCTGCCGGTACTGGAGCGCCTGAAGTTCCTGGCGATCACCGCTTCCAACCTCGATGAGTTCTTCATGGTACGCGTGGGTGCCCTGCAGCTGCTGCGCGAGCAGGGGCGCCGCGGCAAGGATGCCGCCGGCCTGACGCCGACCCAGCAGTGGGAGCAGATTCAGCAGCGCGCGACCGCCTTTGTCGCCCGCCAGTATGACATTCTCGAAACCGGCCTGCGCCCGCTGCTGGAGGAGCGCGGCATCCGCCGCCTGCGCGCCGACAATCTGAGTGCGGCACAGCGCGCCCATCTCGAGGACTACTTCATGGAGCACGTCTTTCCGGTGCTGTCGCCGGTCGCACTCGATGAGGATGCGGTCCGCGTCACCGTGCCCGCCCTGCAGATCGCCCTGCTGTGCTCGGTGCACTCGGAACAGGACGGTCGCAGCCTGCGGCGTCGGGTGCTCTTCACCCTGCCTTCGAACCTGCCGCGCCAGGTGCCCGTGCCCGATATCGAGGCCGCGGCCCACTGCTATGTCAACCTCGAGGACCTGCTCGAACTCTTCCTGCCGCGTTACTTCCCCTCCGAGAAGGTCACCGCCACCGCCCGCTTCCGCATCAGCCGCAATTCGGACATTGCCGTCGACGATGAAAGTGCCTCCGACCTCGCCAGCGAGATGGAGGACGTGCTTGAGGCGCGCCTGCAGAGTCCGACCATCCGCCTCGAAATCGAGGCCGGCGCGCCGCGCGATCTCGCCAAGGCCGTGCGCGACCTCTGTGGTGCCCGCACCGCCCAGGTCTACACCGTGCCGGGCGAGCTCGATCTGCGCGCCTGCTTCCAGATCGCCGGCCTGTCCGGCTTCGATGACCTCAAGGTCGAACCCTGGGACAGCCAGCCCTCGCCACAACTCGTGCCCGGCGAGAGTCTTTTCGATGCCATCCGCCGCGGCGACATTCTGCTGCACCACCCGTATGAGTCCTTCGAACCGGTGCTGCAGCTCATCGAGGAAGCGGCCACCGATGAGAACGTCATCGCCATCAAGCAGATCCTGTACCGCACCGCGCGCAACAGCCGCATCATCAGCGCCCTGATCCGCGCCGCCCAGGCCGGCAAGCACGTCACGGTTCTGGTTGAGCTGAAGGCGCGTTTCGACGAGGCGCGCAACCTCGAGCGCGCCGAGGAACTGCTCAACGCAGGCGCCCAGATCATCTACGGCGTGCGCGGCCTGAAGACCCACGCCAAGATCTGCCTGGTCATGCGCCGCGAGGCCGGCCGCCTGATCCGCTACATGCATTTCGGCACCGGCAACTACAACGAGGCCACTGCCCGCCTGTACACCGATGTCAGCCTGCTCACCGCCCGCCCGGAGTTCGGTGCCGACGCCTCGGCCTTCTTCAATACCGTCACCGGCCGCTCGCGCTTCGTGCATTTCGAGCGCCTGTCCATGGCACCCTTTGGCCTGCGCGAGCGCCTGCTGTCGCTCATCCGCAGCGAGACCGACCGAGCCCGCCAGGGCGAGGAGGCCGCCATCTGGCTGAAAATGAACGCGCTCGAGGACCGGCGCATGATCGAGGCGCTGTACGAGGCCTCGCAGGCCGGTGTCCAGGTGCGCCTCAACGTCCGCGGCATCTGCTGCCTGCGGCCGGGGGTGCGCGGCGTCAGCGACAACATCTCGGTGGTCAGCATCATCGACCGCTACCTCGAGCACGCGCGCATCTACTGGTTCCGCCAGGGCGGCCGACCGGCCATCTTCATCTCCAGCGCCGACTTCATGAACCGCAACCTGTCGAAGCGCGTCGAGCTGCTGGTGCCGGTCGAGGACAAGGAGGCGAAGAAGCGCCTGACCCACCTGCTCGAGACACACTTTGCCGACACCTCGCGCGGCCGTGTGCTGCGCGCGGACGGTTCCTGGGTGCTGCCGCCGGCCAATGCCAAGGCGCTGCGCTCGCAGGCGGTTTTCACCCGTCTGGCAGCGCAGCGTGCGCGCACGCGCGGGCAGTCGCCCGACGTGCTGGTGCCGCACGTGCCGAAGGCCTGAGCCCCGCGAGGTGCTTCAGAAGTGCGGCGCCGAGACGGTGCCCTCCTCGATCTCCAGCTTCTTGCGCCGGACAATCGCGTCGGCGATGTCGAGCACCATCTCCTCCAGCAGCAGCCGCAGGTGACTGCCCGGCCGGTAGTCGGCCGGCGCGATGTGCTTGACGCGGTCGGCCAGGGCCGAGAGCTGGTAGCACTTGCGGAAACTGGCCCGCTGGGTCTCGTCGGGATTGTACACCGCAATGGCATGGCCGCCGTAGCGCTTCATCAGGGTGAAGCAGGGCACGTCGGTGGGACCATCGCCGATGTAGATCATGTTCTGGAAGGGAATCGGCCGCAGCTCCGGATCCATGTGGTCGTTGACGTCCTCGTGCGGCTCCAGCATGCCCTTGTTGATGCGGAACAGGTACTGGGTCTTGGTCGTGTGGCTGATGACCCGCTTCGGAAAGCTGATGCGGCCCTCGGCATCGACGCCGAACTCGCAGCCGAACAGGCGCTTGACGTGCGGCGCCAGCGAGCTGCCCTCGAGCAGCGTCTTCAGCCCCGACGAGACGATGTAGTGCTCAATGCGGATGCCGAGCGAGCGATGCTGGTCGCTGAGCACCTGGTGCAGCTCGCCAAACACCTCGGGCACACCCTTGTAGTAGCGCAGCTTGGCGCCGAGCGCGCGCAGCTCGTCATTCGTCGGCCGGTCCATCTCCAGGCAGTCGAGCATGCACTTCAGGTAGGCGAGTTCGCCGTCGTAGCCCTCGTCGTCGACCAGTTGCCGGCTCTTTTTCCAGAACTGTCCCGGATGGATGCCGAAGTGCGGGAACAGCGTCTCGTCCTGCATGTAGGTCGGACTCAGCGTCTGGTCGTAGTCGTAGATGATGCCGATGGTGGTCTGCAGGGCGGCCATGACGCACTTAACGCGCGGAACCCGGGCTCGGCAAGCCCAGGAGGTCGGCCAGCGCCGTCTCGAGCCGCGGGAAGGCGAAGCCGTAGCCGGCGTCGAGCGCGGCGCGCGGCACCACCCGCTGCCCGGCCAGCAGCATCTCGCCGGCCAGGTCGCGCAGCAGCAGGCGCAGGGCGAAGGCCGGGGCATGGCAGAAGGCCGGTCGGTGCAGTGCGGCGGCGAGCGCGCGGGTGAAGTCGGCATTGGTCACCGGTTCCGGGGCGCAGAGGTTGAGCGGCCCGCGCAGCGTGGGGTTTTCGATCGCCAGGCGGATCAGTCGCGCGGCGTCGTCGGCATGAATCCAGGACAGCCACTGCCGGCCGCTGCCGCGGCGGCCGCCGAGACCGAGGCCGAAGACACGGCGCAGCAGTGGCAGGGCACCGCCGTTCGCCCCCAGCACCATGCCGGTGCGCAACATCACGACACGCAGGCCGAGCGCTTCGGCGCCGCGCGCGGCCGACTCCCAGCGACCGCAGAGCTCGGCGAGAAAGCCGTCGCCCTGCGCGGCGGTCTCATCCACCGGCCGGTCGCCGCTGTTGCCGTAATAACCGGCGCCGGAGGCGCAGACCAGCACCTTCGGCCGGTTCTCCGGTCGCCAGCCCGCCAGTTGTCGCACCAGACCCTCGGTGAAGTTGACCCGGCTGCGCCAGATGCGCTCGCGTTTGGCCGGCGTCCACAGTCCCATGAGCGATTCACCCGCCAGATGCACGAGGGCGTCGAGCGCTGTCTCCGGCAGGGCGTATGGGGCGTCCGCCGGCTGGCGCAGCACGGTGGCGGCGCCGGCGGGCGCGCGTGTGCCACGGGTGTAGGCCACCAGCTCGCCGGGCTGGCAGGCCAGGCGTGCAAAGTGGCTGCCGACAAATCCGGTCGCTCCTGTCAGGCCGATGCGCATATTGCGGTTACGTTCGCGCCGCGCGCGGCGCTGCTTCGATCAGGCGCGCCGCCACCAGTCGGCCGGTTTGGCCCAGGGCTCGTCCGCCTTTTCGTCGGTTCGTTCGCTGCCGCGCAGCAGGGTGTCGGCATCGGTCTGCGCCAGTTCCTGGAGCAGGCGTTCGTGCGGCTGCGGCCGCGTCGTACGCCGCCAGATCTGCCAGGCGGCGGCAGCCAGGCAGCCGAGCAGGAAAAACAGGGTGCAGAGCGTGAACAGGACGAACCCATCCATCGCCGTCGTGTCGGCCGTGTGCGCGCCGGCTTGCGGAGGCTGCAGGAAAACGGCGAAGGCGAGGTGCATGGCTGGGTCAGTGGAAGACGAGCCGCATCGGGATCATGCTCGAGTGCGAGAAGCCGTTCTGGGCGAAGAAGGCCTGCGACTCGGCGCTGATCTTGTCGGTCAGCAGGGTGATCCGGCGGAAGTTCTTCTCGCGGGCGAAATCGATGGCGTGGCGCAGCAGGCGGGTGCCATAGCCCTGGCGGCGGTGCTGCGGGTGGACAATGACATCCTCCATGAGGATGACCAGGCCGCCCTCGGCGGTGCTGATGGTGAACAACAGGTTGACCATGCCGATGACCTGATGGTCGGTGCGCAGCACAAAAATGCGGCCGCGGTTCGGCTGCTCAAGGATGAGGCGCAGGCCGTGCTCCTGCTTGTTCTTGTCCGGACGGAAGTCCGATTCGGCGCTGAACAGCGCCACCAGCAGCTCCACCAGCTGCGGCAGGTCTTCGATGGTGGCGGGTTCGATCCGCGGAGCGGTGCTGGTTTTGGGCATTTGAAACAAAAGTTAGCGGGCAACGTGCCAAAAGGCAACCGCACAGCGGGCCACCCCGCGGTCGGGGCCACTGGCAGCGCAACCAGGCGGCCCGAAGCGGGTTTCCCCCCGCCCCCCCCCCCGCCCAGTTACGCCGCCGCACGCGGGCCCGTGAG
>JAEYYS010000357.1 GCA_023428335.1 Verrucomicrobiota bacterium
CGCCTGGCTCGACCAGCACTACCATCTGATCTTTGTCGCCAGTTGGTCGCCCACCGACTACGCCCTGCTCGGCAGCGCCCTGCTGCGACTGAAGTCGCCGCTCTCCATCCAGTGCGCCAACGAGACCGAGCGCGCGCGCCTGGCCGCCCTGGATCCCCGCCTCATCGTCCTGCCCGGGCTTGCCTGTGACTGGGTGGATCCCGCGTTTTACCAACCCAGGCCGATGGCCGAACGCCGCATCGATGTGCTCATGGTGGCGAACTGGGGCGAGTTCAAACGGCACTGGGAGTTTTTCCTCGCCCTGCGCCGCCTGCCGGCAGACCTGCGCGTCGTCCTCATCGGCCAGCGCGAGGGCGGCCGCGACCGCGCCTCCATCGAACGGCTGGCGCGCCGGCTTGGCGTGCCGCAGCAGCTTGAACTGCTCGAGTCGCTGCCCATCGAACGGGTCACCGAACTGGAGTGCGACGCCCGTGTCTCGGTCATCCTCAGCCGCCGTGAGGGCGGCTGCGTGGCCGCCGTCGAATCGCTCTTCGCCGGCTGCGCGCTGGCCATGCGCGCCGACGCGCGCATCGGCTCGTCGGCACACATCAACGATCACACCGGCCGCCGGCTCCGCCCCGGCCGCATTGCCCAGGACCTTGCGACCCTGCTCGCCGAAGCTGGCTCGCTCGACCCGCGCGCCTGGGCCTGCGCCCACATCCGCAACGACCTGACCCTCCAGCGCATCAACCTCGTGCTGCGCGAACAATCCCTGGCCGCTGGGCTAACCTGGAGCGCAGACTTGGCCGTGCCGCACTGGCGCCCCCACCCCACCCTCGCGCCGACTGCCGACCGCAAAAGGCTGCAGCCCGCCTACGACGAACTGCACCGCCGGTTGCCGCATTTGGTGGGTGCCGATTTGATGGAGCAGAGTCACCGCTGACCGACCGCATGAAGACCCTCGTTTACATTGCCAGCACCGGTTATTCCGGATCGACCCTGCTGGAAAGCATCCTCGGCAGCAACGCCCGCTGCCTCAACCTCGGCGAAATTTACAAGCTGCCCTACTGGCCGATCTGCTCCTGCGGCGAAAAGGTGGACGACTGCAGCTTCTGGAAGGAACTCGATTCGCAACTGCAGCAGCGCCCGGGCGCTGCCGGCCGACGACTGCGCGACTGGCACGTCCAGGGCCGGCGCGCCAAGTCGGGCCTGCAGAAACACATCCACAACGCCTTCATCGCCCTGGGCGGGCCGGGATCGTTGGAGTTGTTCTGCGCGCTCAGCCGCGAGGTGCGCGACTTCCGCGATGGCTGCGCACGCGCCCTCGACCTGTTCGACACCGCCGCCACCATGACCGGCGCCTCAGTCGTCATCGACTCCTCCAAGGATCCGGTCTATCTGCGTCATCTGCACGCTCTCGCGCCGGAACGACTGCGCGTCATCCACCTCGTCCGCGATCCGCGGGCGGTGGCGCATTCCTTCGTGAAAAATTTCGATCGCGACGGCATCACCTACGCCTCCGAAGCCAGCGGCCGTCGGCCTTCCTACGCCGAGGGCGCCGCCTTCTGGACCGCCCGCAACCGCAACATCGGCCTGGCGCTGCAGCGCCTGCCAGCCGCACACCAGCTCCTGCTCCGCTACGAGGATCTCTGCCTGCAGCCCGACGCCGCCGCCGAACAACTCAGCCGCTTCATTGGCGAGGACATCGCCATCCCGGAAATCATTCACCTGCGCCAGCAGCACACCATCGCCGGCAATCCCATGCGCCAGAGCGAAACGAGTGTGCGCGTGGGCTTGGTCGAGGATTGGTGTGCTCGCATCCCCGCCGGGGAAGCCCCGCATATTCGTGCCGCGGCAGGGAGGCTGGCCGGGCGCTACGGTTACGAAATCTGAGCTAACGGCCGGACCGGAGTTCCGACAGCCAGGCATCCCAGCCCCGCTGCTCCAGCAGCGCAGCCGCCCACAGCGCCGCACCCTCGGCATCCAGGTGGTAGCCGTCGGGGAAATGATTCTTGGGCAAAGGCGGCGGCGGCCCCAGCAGAAGCGCCCCCCCGGCCTGCGCTGCGTCAGCAACCACGCCCGGCAGCTCATAGGGTTCAGGCAGCGGCACAGGCAGCAGCGCCACGCGAGTACCGGCCGTGCGACAGGTCTGCAGCAGCCCCAGAAAGGCGCGGGCCCCCTCCTCCGTGGCGGCCGACCGCCTTGCCGTGCCCTGCCCGGCGGCCTGGATGAGATTCACCGTCGGTTCGTAGCGCGGCATCCAATGATAGAACAGCAGGGGCTGGACGCGCCGGCGATGGGCGAACAGGGCCGAAGTCCGGGCCGCAATCACCTGGCAGAGGCCATCGACCCCGAGCTTCTGTTCACGGACAAAACCGGGCAAATCCCGCCAGGAGACATGGAAGGCGGCGACGGCATCCAAATCGCGCAACCCGTCGAGCAAGTGCGCGCGTCCGGTGCAAAGCAGCACCAGATCAGGCCGAGCGCCGGTTTGCTCGAAGTAGCGACGGTAGCCGTACTGCCATTCCTCAATGCGGCTGCCGTCGGGATGCATCGCCGCCAGCACCACTGGCCGCCCCAGCCTTGCTTCCAAGCCGCGTGTCAGCCGCTCCCGGTCCAGTCCCTCGCGAGCCAGCGAGTTGCCGAGGATCAGTACCTTGCAGGAGTCCGAAGGCGCGTCGCGCAACCGCGCCGCCTCGGCGGGCAGGCTGCGCAGGTGGGCGACGTCTTTGGACAACCGTGTCTCGAACAGGCGCGCAGCAGCCTCCAGTCCTAGCAGGGCGAGCAGCAGGGCGATGAAGACACGCAGTTCCGTATTCATGGATCAGAAGCGGAAGTAGATGAATTCGGCCGGCACCGGCGGCGGAAAGAACAGCAGCATCAGGATCAGATAAAGGTAAAAGACCGCGCGCCAACCCCAGCTTATCTTGAGCAAGGCCTCATCCTCGCGCCGCCGCTCCAGCCAGGCCTCATAGGCCAGCCAGGGCAGCAGGAAGAAGCCGAACATGCCCAGGCAGGTCAGGCTGTAATCGGTGAGATGCCAGTCTGTGCCCAGGCGCCCGAGCAGGGCGAGCGCTCCGCGCAGGCTGTCGGCCCGGAAAGCCAGCCAGGTCAGGCAAACGAGATGGAAGGTGACAAACCACTTCACCCCCTTCAGCCAGGGCGCTGTGACAGCCGCCCCTGGCCGCCAGCGCAGGCAGGCGCGGTGCAGGCCGAGCCAGAGACCGTGGATGCCCCCCCAGACCACAAAGGTCCAGGCGGCGCCGTGCCAAAGGCCGCCGAGCAGCATGGTGATCATGAGGTTGCGCGCCGTGCGGCCGCTGCCGCCGCGATTGCCGCCAAGCGGAATGTACAGGTAGTCGCGCAGCCAGGTGGAGAGACTGATGTGCCAGCGCTGCCAGAAGTCGCGCGGATCGAGCGCGAAGTAGGGACGCCGGAAATTCGTCATCAGGTCGAAACCCAGCCAGCAGGCCGTGCCGCAGGCAATGGCGCTGTAGCCGGCAAAGTCGCCGTAGATCTGGAAGGCAAAGGCGTAGACGCCGAACAGCACCTCCGGCCCGGCCAGAGTCTCGGGCGCGGCACCAAAGACGTGACCGGCCAGCCAGGCCATGTTGTCGGCAATCCCCACCTTCAGGAACAGGCCGGTGAGCACCAGGTGCAGACCGCGACGAAACCGCACGCCGTCGCAGGGCGGGCGCGGCCGCTCCACCTGCGGCAGCAGATGCGAGGAGCGCTCGATCGGCCCGGCAACGAGCTGGGGGAAGAAGGAGATGAACAGGGCGAAGTCGGCGAAGTCGCGACAGGGCCGGGTGTCGCCGCGATACACATCGATCGTGTAGCTGAGCGCTTGGAAGGTGAAAAAGGAGATGCCGGCGGGCAGCAGGATCTCCAAGGCCCAGGGCCCCGCGTCGAGGCCGGCCCAGGTCAACACCCGCGAGGCCTCGCGAACGAAGAAACCGAGGTACTTGAAGACGCCGAGCACACCGAGGCTGACGCCGACCGCCAGCACCAGCCAGTGGCGGCGCCGGATCGGATCGGGTGCGGCCGCGATCCTGGCGGCAGCGTGGTAGTTGACCGCGGAACAGAACAGGATCAGACCGAGGAAACGCCAGTCATAGCAGCCGTAAAAAAAGTAGCTGGCCGCCAACAGCAGCCGGTTGCGGCCGGCGTGGGCGAGACGCCAACAGCCGATCGCCACCAGGCCGAAGAACACCCAGAATTCGAAGCTGTTGAACCACATGCGCGGGAGGGGCGGAAAGCGTTTCTGTCGACGCGGTCCGCCGGGGAATCAAGCTCGACCACCGGAGCGCGCGCATCAGGCCGGAGCGCGCGCATGGCGAAGCCTGCTCGCCTCATGCAACGTGTGGCCACCTCCCCCCGAGCGAGTGGCCTTCGGCACACACGCGCTCCGACCCAAACCTCGACTCACGCGCGCTCCGGCAAGCCATCGCAGCGCGCGCCGACCCGTGGTTGCATTCACGAATGGGCTGGTCCACGCTCCGAGCCGGCTGCCCTGCCCTCATGGAGTACCGCCTCGCCCTGTTTTTCCTTTTCCTCTACTACATCCGTCCGCAGGACTGGATGGCCGGTTGGGCGGGGTTGAACATCGTCAAGCCGCTCATGCTCGCCTGGATCGCGGCCTTGTACACGAGCCGCGAGCGCTCCCCGCTGCCCGGCCTGCTGCGCACCCCGCACGACTGGATCCTGCTGACCTATTACGCCTACGTGGTGTGGAATGCCCCCGACAGCCAGGCCGCCCTCATGGGCTTCCTGCCACTGGTCGTGTTCTACGCCCTCACCGTCCAGTCCCTGAGCAATTGGGATCGGGTCGCCGGTTACCTGAAAATGTGGAACTGGATGCTGCTCGGCGTCGCCGCCCTCGCCGTCGGCAGCCTCTACGGCATCGACCTCACCGGCGCTCAGGACATGACGGAGAAAAACGCCGGCCGTCTTGCCATCGGCACCTGGCTTCACAACAACCCAAATTCACTGGCCCACACAGTCATCGTTGCCCTGCCACTGAGTTACCTGATCTTCTTCTGGAAGGGCTCCGCGGCGGGACGACTGCTCGCCTTCCCCGCCTGTGCGGCCCTCGCCGGCACCTGCGCCTACCACGCCTCCTCCAAGGGTGCCTACCTCGTCGCCGGGGGCCTCATGGTCATGGTCTTTGTCATCGGCCGGCCGCTGTTTGTGAAACTGCTCGCGTTGACGGCCGCCGGCACCCTCGGCATTTCCGCCCTCAGCTTCCTGCCACGCATGTCCGGCATGAACACCCTCAGCAGCAATGAGGGGGTGCAGGGGCGGCTCATGGCCTGGGAGGTGGCCAAAACCACCTTTGAAGCGAGTCCGACCGGAGTTGGCTGGAAGCAGTTTGTCCCCCTCATCACCTGGCAGGGCGAGTCCTTTGTCAAGGCCACCCACTCCAGCTACGTGCAGATCGGCGCTGACCTCGGGCTCTACGGCCTCTTCCTGTTCGTCGCCGGCCTCTGGATCGCCCAGCGCGGCCTGGTCTTCACCGCCCCGCGTTTCACGGCCGACGACCGCTCCAGGGAATTCAGCCGGCGCGCCGCCATCCTCATCGTGCTCGCTTACGCGGTCTCCAACTGGATGATCAACCGCGAGTACCACACTGAGTACTTCCTCATGATCGCGGTCGCCGCCGCCATTCACCGCCTTTGTCACGCCGAGAACACCACCGACACCGAGCCCTCGTTGCCGGCGGCCAGGATTTGGAACCGTCCCGACTGGCGTGACGCCCTCGCCGGCGCCGGCCTGACTTGGGCAGTGATCGAAGTCTGGGAGTACGTGCTGCTCAACCTCTGACGCTGCCTGCAGCCTCAGCCGGCCTGACTGTGCCGCCGGTGCTTGGGGGCCCGCCGGGAGTCGTCGACTTCCGGCTCCTCTTCCTCCCAGTTCGAATCGTAGTAGTTCGAAGAGTAGTAGTAGTAGTAGTACTGGTTCTGCACCTTCGTGAAATCGACCTGATTGAGCACGAAGCCGTAGAAGTGGCCACCGAGCTTCTGCAACTGCTGGAAGGCAAGGGTGGCATCACTGCGTGTCGTTGCCGCCGCCTTGACCACCAGGGCCACCCCGTCCGCATGGTTCTGCAGAAAGGCGGTTTCGCTCAGCCCCAGCACCGGCGGCGTGTCCAGGATGATGCGCGAAAAGCGGCCGCGCAGTTCGCGCAGAAGCTTGGCGAACACCTCGGTGTTGAGCAGCTCCGTGGTGCCGGCAAGCACAGGCCCGCGCGGCAACAGCCAGAGGTTGTCCGCCTCCGACTTGACCAGGCACTCGTCAAGCTGCGCCTCGCCGGTCAACAGCCGGGTCAGGCCCGGCAGATTGGGCACACCGGCAACACCATGCACACGGCCACGGCGCAAGTCGCAGTCGATCAGCAGGGTCTTTTCCCCCATCGAGGAGAAGGCCCAGGCGATGTTCGCGGACACGGTGGTCTTGCCCTCGCCCGGGCGGGCGCTGGTGAGCATGATGACGCGCGGCTCGCCCTTGGGCCCCGGGTTGAGCAGGATGCTGCTGCGAATCAGACGGAAGCATTCGAGCAGGGCGTTCGGCACCTTGGCGCCAAGGGTGCTGGAGCGGTTGACCTGCTCAAGCACCTTGGGATTGGACAGTGGCACCAGACCGATGCCGGGGATGCCGAGGGTGCTCTCAAACTCGTTGAGGTCGGTGATCGTGCTGTCCATCTGGCGCAGCAGGAAGGGCACGCCGCCGGCCAGGCCCAGGCCGAGCAGGCAGCCGAGCATGAGCAACTTGGACTTGCTGGGTGACACCGGTTTTTCACTGCGGATGTCCGTGAAACCGCGAAACTCCAGGCTGACGGCAGACTGGTCGGCGTTGTTGAATTCCAGGCTTTCGATCTGCTTGGAGAGCTGCTCGTAGGCCTTGTCCCAGGCAAGCTGGCCCTTTTCCAGCAGCTCATAGGAGAGCTTCTTCTCATCGTAACTCTTCGCCGCCTGGTAGTAGGCAGGAAGCTTGGTCTCCAGTTCAGCGAGCTGCTCCTTGAGCCGGGCGCGCTCCAGGTCGAAGGCCTTGCGCGCGACCTCAAGTTCCAGTTCCAGGGCCGAGGACACCTCGCGCAGTTCGTCGCGAAGCTTGATCATCTCGGGGTGATCCTCCAGATAGCGGGCGCGGTTGGCGGTGAATTTCTCCTCCAGGCCACGACGCTTCTTGTCGAGCTCCATCCAGGGCTGGATGCTCTCCACCATGTCCGGTTGGACCACCACCTGAGTGAACTCCTTGGCCG
>JAEYYS010000370.1 GCA_023428335.1 Verrucomicrobiota bacterium
ACTTTGGCAAGGACGGCACGCTGACGACCGACACCAGCACCGGCAGCACCAGCTACAGTTTCGACCCGAAAAACCCCGTACCGACCATCGGTGGCAGCATCTCCAGCGGCAATGACATCCTCCTGCAGGGCGCCTGGAACCAGGTCGGCGGCCCGCATGTCTGGAACTGGCAAAACCCCGTGCCTCTGTCGGCACGCAACGATGTCGTCGTCTTTCAGACCGAACCGCTGGCCGAGGACCTTGAGGTCACCGGCGAGATCGAGGTCAAACTCTGGATCTCCTCCACCGCCGTCGACACCGATTTCACCGCCAAGCTCATCGATGTTTACCCGCCCTCGGCCGACTGGCCCGGCGGTTTCGATCTCAACCTCACCGACGGCATCGTGCGCGCCCGCTACCGCGATTCGCTCAAGCAGGAAAAACTCATGGAGCGCGGCCGCATCTACCCCATCACCGTCCGCCTGTACCCGACCAGCAACATCTTCAAAAAGGGCCATCGCATCCGCGTCGACCTCAGCAGCAGCAACTTCCCCCGCTTCGACGTCAACCCCAACACCGGCGAACCCCTCAACGAGCACCGCCGCACCGAGACCGCCGTCAACACCATCCACCACGACGCCGCCCACCCCTCGCACATCGTCCTGCCCATCGTCCGCCGGTGAGGGCAGGCTGGAGCGCGGAGCACAGGGCGTAGAGGCTCCCGGAGCGCGCGCATGGCGCAGCCTGCTCGCTGGAGCGCGTGCATGGCTTCAGCCTGCTCGCTCTACGTCGAGCGTGTGGCCACCTCCCCAAGCGAGTGGCCTTCGGCACCCGCGCGCTCCATGGGGTGCAAACGCCCTCATCCCTCATCCCTCATCCCTCATCCCTTGCCTAGCGGCTCAGCTCAAGCATGCGCAGCAGGGGTTTTTCGCCGCGCGCGCGGATGTCCTCGGGCAGTTCCACCCGCGGCGACAGATCGCGCAGGGCGTCGCGCAGCTTCTGCAGGGTGTTCAGCTTCATGTACCGGCAGTCGGCGCAGGCGCAGTGGCCGGTCGGGCCGGGGATGAAACGTTTGCCCGGCACCTCACGCTCCAAGCGGTGCAGCATGCCGCTTTCGGTGACGATGATGAAGGTGTCGGCCGGATGCTCGCGGCAGTAGCCCACCATCTTCTCCGTGCTGCACACCTCGTCGGCAAGCATGCGCACCGCATAGGTGCACTCGGGGTGGGCGACCACCTGGGCGCCGGGATGCTGGTCCTTGATCGCCTGGATGCTGTCGCGGGTGAACTCGACGTGCACGTAGCAGGCGCCCTTCCACAGGTCCATCTTGCGACCGGTCTGCTCCATGACCCAGGAACCCAGGTTTTGGTCCGGCACGAACAGGATCGGCCGGTCCGGCGGGGCCGCCTGGACGATCTTCACCGCGTTGCCGCTTGTGCAGATGCAGTCGCTCAGCGCCTTGACGTGGGCGCTGCAGTTGATGTAGGCGATGACGTAGTAGTTCTTGGCCGCGTTCGCCTTCAGGAAGGCCTCCAGTTGCGGGCCGGGGCAGCTCTGCTCCAGCGAGCAGCCGGCATCGGCATCCGGCAGGACGACGATCTTGCCCGGATTGACGATCTTGGCGGTTTCCGCCATGAAATGCACGCCACAGAAGGCGATCACGTCAGCCGCCGTCTCCTTTGCCTTGTAGGCCAGGCCCAGGGAGTCGCCGACGAAATCGGCGATCTCCTGGATGTCGCGGGTCTGGTAGTTGTGAGCCAGGATGATGGCGTTGCGTTCCTTTTTGAGGCGCAGGATGTCCTCGACGAGGCTGGGGGTGGCGGCGGCGACCATGGGGCTGCCAACATGGGGTCGAAGGCCGCTCAGGGCAAGGGCGACCGGGTCCGAGCGCGGGAAAAATCCGCCCCGGCGGACGGAAAAGAAAAATTTGGTTGCCGGCGGGGGGAGATGTGGCACTTTGTCCGCCCTTCACGCCGGAGACGGGTCATGCACGACCGTTTCGGCGCCCCGGAACCCCTCACAAGAGACAACATCATGGCATACGCAATCTTCAAAACAGGCGGCAAGCAGTACAAGGCTTCCGTGGGCGACACCGTCGACATCGAGAAGCTCGAAGTCGCCGAAGGCGAAACCGCCAGCTTCGACCAGGTGCTCGCCGCCGGCGAAGGCGCCTCCCTGAAAATCGGCGCACCGGTGCTGGAAGGCGCCAGCGTCGGCTTCAAGGTCATCAAGCAGTTCAAGGCCCCCAAGGTGACCGCCTTCAAATTCAAGAAGCGCAAGGGCTACCACAAGACCAAGGGCCACCGCCAGCCGCTCACCCGCGTCGAGGTCACCTCGATCAACGCCTGATTTCAACCCCCATCCCAGGAGAACCCCGACATGGCTCACAAGAAAGGTCAAGGCAGCGTCAAGAACGGACGCGACAGCAACAGCAAGCGTCTCGGCGTCAAGAAGTTCGGCGGTGAAGCCGTCATCGCCGGCAACATCGTCATCCGCCAGCGTGGCACCAAGTGGATCCCCGGCCGCAACATCGGCATGGGCCGCGATCACACCCTCTTCGCCCTCGTCGACGGCCGCGTCCGCTTCGACAAGGACGGCCGCCGCGTCAACATCGACGAAGCCGCCCTGCAGTCCTGATCGGCGCTTCGCGCACCCTCTTCCCCACCGGGCGGCCTCCTGCGAGGCCGCCCGTTTTTTTATGCCCGCCACCGGCGTCGCCCGCGCCCTCTCCAAGCTCGGCCACTGCTCGCGCAGCGAGGGCGGCCGCCTGGTGCTCGCCGGCCGTGTCCGCCTCAACGGTCGCATCTGCCGCAATCCTGAACAGCCGGTGCAGCTCGGCCGCGACCGGCTCGACATCGACGGCACCCCGGTCGCCGCCCGCGAGAAGGTCTACCTCGCCCTCAACAAACCGCGCGGCCTGGTCACCAGCGCCCGCGATGAACAGGGCCGGGACACGGTGTTCTCCCTGTTCGCGGGCGCTGACCTGCCCCCCCTGTCGGCGGTGGGCAGGCTCGACAAGGCCAGCGAAGGCCTGCTGCTGTTCAGCAACGACCACGCCTGGTCGAACCACCTCACCGATCCGCAGAGCCACCTGCCCAAGACCTACCATGTTCAGGTCGGTGGCACGGTAACCGCCGATCACCTGGCCGCCTTTGCCCGCGGCATCGAAGACGCCGGCGAGCACCTGTGCCTGCCCGAAACACGCCTGCTGCGTCATGGCGGCAAAAACACCTGGCTCGAGATCGTGCTCACCGAGGGCCGCAACCGCCACATCCGCCGCGTGCTCGCCGCCTTCGACCTCGAAGTCCTGCGCCTGCTCCGCATCGCCATCGGCCCCCTCGCCCTCGGCGACCTCGCCAAGGGCCAGTGGCGACACC
>JAEYYS010000382.1 GCA_023428335.1 Verrucomicrobiota bacterium
GTTCCGCCCTGGTGGCGCTCGGTTTCCTCGGCCTGCTCATCGTCGCCTGCACCCTCGGGCCGCTGCTCTCGCCCTACGGCCCGAACGACCAGGACCTCGCCCTCAAGGCCACCGCCCCCTCGGCCGCCCACTGGCTCGGCACCGACCCGCTCGGGCGCGACCTCGCCACGCGCGTGCTGCACGGCGGTCGCATCTCCCTGCTGGTCGGCGCGGTCGCCACCCTGGTCGCCACCGTCATCGGCGTCGGCTACGGCCTCATCGCCGGCCTGGCCGGGCGCGGGCTCGACGCCTTCCTGATGCGCGTGGTCGACATCCTCTACGCCTTCCCCTTCGTCACCTTCGTGATCCTGCTCGTCGTGGTCTTCGGTCGCGAACTCTGGCTCATCTTCGCCGCCATTGGCGCGGTCGAATGGCTCACCCTGGCACGGGTGGTGCGCGGCCAGGTGCTGTCGCTGCGCGACCTCGAGTTCGTCACCGCCGCCCGCGCCGCCGGCGCCCGCCTGCCGCACCTGCTGCTGCGCCACCTGCTGCCCAACGTGCTCGGGCCGGTGGTGGTCTACGCCAGCCTGACCGTGCCCGGTGTCATGCTGCTCGAGGCCACCCTCAGCTTCCTCGGCCTCGGCATCCAGCCGCCCGACGCGAGCTGGGGCGTGCTCATTCGCGAGGGTGCCGACGCCATGGAAACCCACCCCTGGCTGCTCGCCGGCCCCGGCCTCTGCTTCAGCGCCACCCTGCGCGCCCTCAACCTGCTCGGCGACGCCCTGCGCGACGCCCTCGATCCGAAATCCGCCGCCGGGTGAGCCGTTTCTTTTCGATCCTCATGACACCGCCGGACCCCACCTTTTACGCCGCCTTCGACAGCGCCACGCTGGAGCCGCGGCGCGCCCATCCGGACGAGTATCGCAACGTCTTCCAGATCGACCGCGACCGCATCATCCACAGCAGCGCCTTTCGTCGCCTGCAGAACAAGACCCAGGTCTTTCTCTCCGGCGAGTACGATTTCTACCGCACCCGCCTCACCCACAGCATCGAGGTCGCCCAGATCGGCCGCTCGATCTGCGCCTGGCTCAACCGCCGGCACGAGCTCGCCATCGACGCCGACCTCGTCGAAAGCGCCTGCCTGGCCCACGACCTCGGCCACCCGCCGTTCGGCCACGCCGGCGAGCGCAGCCTGCACCGCCTGATGGCGCCCTACGGCGGCTTTGAGGGCAACGCCCAGACCTTGCGCCTGCTCACCCGCACCCTCTTCAATGACGGCCGCGACGGCATCAACCCGACGCGCGCCCTGCTCGACGCGGTGCTCAAGTACAAGACCCTGCACGGCGAGGCCGGTGGCGCCAAAAACCACTACCTCTACGACGACCAAGCGCCCTGGCTGGATTTTGTGCTCGATGATCGCGCCTTCCCGCCGGAGCTGACGCCCGGCCCGGCGCGCAACGGCTTCAAGAGCGTCGAATGCCAGATCATGGACTGGGCCGACGACACCGCCTACTCCCTGAACGACATCGCCGACGGCATCCATGCCGGCTTCATCAATGTGGCCCGGCTCGAGGCCTGGGCGGCGACGGCGGGGCTGGAGGCCGAGGGTGCTGCGCACATCCAGTTCCTCTGTGAGGCGATCCGCGACGGCCGGGTCGAGGCACGGCTGAACCGCTGCATTGGCGACCACATCCGCGCCGCCCGTTTGGAGCCGTCCACGGACTTCTTGAGCGACCTGACCCATCGCCACGCCTGGCGCCTCGTCGTCGATCCCGCCGTCAAGGCACAGTCGCGGCTCAACAAGCGCCTCGCCTTCGACTTGGTCTTCCGCACGCCGCAACTCCAGCAGCTCGACTACAAGGCCGATGTCATCCTGACCCGGCTGTTTGAGGTGCTGCGCGACCGCTACATTGAGGGGCAGGGGGGCGGCCTGCACCTGGTGCCGCCGGCCATTGAGGCGGCGGTGGCCCGCGCCGAAGACGCCGCGGGTCGCGCCCGCATCGTCTGCGACTGGATCGCCAGCATGACCGACAGCTTTGCCTTCCGCACCTACCGCCGCTTGTTCGACGCTGGCTTTGGGTCGATCACCGACTTTGTCTGAGCGGGGCCTGCAAAATTCGCCCGGTTCGTGATTGACCGCCGACGGGGAACCCGTTTAGCTACTTCACCACCCCACCCAACCATGTCCGCCGCCACCCAGGAGGCCGAAGCCTCCGCCGCACCCGCTGCTGAAAAGCTCACCAAGAAGATCCTCACCGCCGACCATCCGACCTGGTGCCCCGGCTGCGGTGACTTCGCCGTTCTTGCCGCCTTCTACAAGGTGCTCGAAAAGCTGCAGTACCCGCACGAGAAGATCGTCTGCGTGGCGGGCATCGGCTGCTCCTCGCGTTTCCCCTACTTCGTCAACAGCCACGGCATCCACTTCATCCACGGCCGTGCCCTGCCGCTGGCCACCGGCATCTCGCTGAGCCGGCCGGACGTGCATGTGTTCGTGTTTGGCGGTGACGGCGACGGCTTCTCGATCGGCGGCAACCACCTCAACCATGCCGCGCGCAAGAACATCAAGCTGACCTATGTCATCATGGACAACTTCGTCTATGGCCTGACGAAGAAGCAGACCAGCCCGACCAGCCCGCAGGGTTTCAAGTCGAAGACCGACCCGACCGGCAGCATCGACCGGCCGATCAATCCGATGAAGCAGCTGCTTGCCAGCGGCGCCACCTTCATCGCCCGCACCCACGCCGCCCAGGTCAAGCACATGATGGACACCTTCGAGCGCGCCATCCTGCACGACGGCTTCTCGGTGGTCGAGTGCCTGAGCGAGTGCGTCATGTTCTACGCCGGTTCCTTCGATGACAGCACGCCGCGCAAGGGTGGCGTGTATGATCTCATCGATGAGACCCAGCACGACGTGAAGGACGACGTCGCCGCCTTCAAGCTGGCCGACCTGCCGTCGCCCGGCAAGTTCGGCGTCTTCTACGAGGTCGACCGTCCGAGCAAGAATGAACTCGAGCAGAAGTGGATCGACAGCAGCCAGGCCAAGCTCGCCGGACTCAGCCAGAAGGAGATCCTGCGCAAGCGCCTTGAGGTGATGCGCTGAGTTTTGCTTCCAGCCAAGTCACACGAAGGCGGCTTTCCCCGGGAAGCCGCCTTTTTGTTGGGGTGTCAGACTTTCACTGGACCTGCGTGGCGAGAGGCCGCGGCGAGCGTGGTGGTGGTCTGGCAGGCGCAGTGCGGAGCGGCAGGCTGGGTGGCGTTCCCGTCGTGCCGGCATTTTGCCGGAGGGGATGGTGCGCGCTGCAGGGTTCGAACCTGCGACTCCTGCCGTGTGAAGGCAGTGCTCTACCACTGAGCTAAGCGCGCGTCAGAAGAGCCGAAAAGATACATTGAGCCCGCCCCGCCGCCAGCGGTTTTTTGCGGAAAACGAGCCTGCGTAGGCGCCTTTGCCAAAAGGCGGGGCTTGGGCGCCTGGCAAGTGGTTCTGCCCCGAGCCTTCGTTCTGGCGAACGATCCTACTCCACCGCCCCCGGCTTCAGCCAGTAGAGCACGCTCATGCGCACGGCGATGCCGTTTTCGACTTGGGCGTTGATCAGGCTGCGCTCGTAGTTCATGCCGGCATCGGTGATTTCGACGCCGCGATTGACCGGGCCGGGGTGCATCAGCCAGAGGCCGCGCTCGCGCAGGATGCCGACCCGGGTATCGGTCAGGCCGTAGTGCTTGTGGTACTCGGCGGCGTTGGGGAAAAAGGGTTCGTCGAGCCGCTCGCTCTGCACGCGCAGCAGGTAGACGACGTCGGGTCGCCAGGCGAGGGCGTCGTCCCAGTTGCCGAACACCGGCACCTCGGGCGGGGTCTCGCGCGGCATCATCGAGCCGGGCCCGAGGTAGGCCACGCTCATGCCGAGCCGGCGCAGGATCAGGCTGGTGCTGCGGGCGACCCGCGAGTGCTGGATGTCGCCGACGATGAGGGCGCGGCCGCCGCGCAGGTCCTTCAACTGCTCGCGCAGGGTGAAGGCGTCGAGCAGGGCCTGGGTCGGGTGGGCATGCCAGCCGTCGCCGGCGTTGATGACGCTGGCGCGGGTGTTGCGGGCGATCAGGTTCGGCGTGCCCGACTGCTTGTGGCGGACGATGATGTAATCGACCCGCATCGATTCCAGGGTCTCGACGGTGTCGAGTACCGACTCGCCCTTGACCACGCTGGAGGATTCGATGTCGAAGTGGGTGACGTCGGCCGAGAGCCGGTTGGCGGCGACTTCGAACGAGGAGCGGGTGCGGGTGCTCGGCTCGTAGAAGAGGGTCAGCACCGTGCGGCCCTTGAGGGTGGGCACCTTCTTGACGCTGCGCTTGAACAGGTCCTTGAAGGGCACGGCGTTGGCGAGCACGAACTCGATCTCCGCGTCGGTCAGCGAGGCGATGTCGAGCAGGTCTTTGCGCGGGGTCAGGCTCATGCGGTGTGTTTGTCCCAGAGGCAGGTGAAAACTTCGTCGATGCCGTCGCCGTCGGCAAAGCGCACGCAGACGCGTTCCTCGGCCGGTAGCTCGGTCTGCAGGCCGGTGTAGCGCGGGTAGAGCGGCAGCTCGCGGCCGTCGCGGTCGATC
Organism: Verrucomicrobiota bacterium; assembly: GCA_023428335.1. Taxonomy (GTDB): domain Bacteria; phylum Verrucomicrobiota; class Verrucomicrobiia; order Verrucomicrobiales; family Verrucomicrobiaceae; genus Prosthecobacter. Next base: position 4,575 of record JAEYYS010000382.1, read on the forward strand.
AGTGCGGCGATCTGCACGCAGCGCGGCCGGCCGAAGCCAAGCAGTTCCTCAAGCGCGGCGCGGGTGGTGCGGGCGGTGTGGATGACCTCGTCGCAGAGGATGACCACCGCATCCTCGAGATCGAAGGGGATGTCCGACCCCTCGAGCTTGGGCAGCACGGTCATGGTCTGCAGGTCGTCGCGGTACTGGGTGATGTCGATGCGGCCAAAGTCCGGCTCCAGGCCGCGCGCGCGCAGTCGCTCGAGCAGGGCGCGGGCGAAGGGCACGCCGCGCTGGTAGACGCCCACCAGGGCCAGACGGGGCTCGTCGGCCCAGCGTTCGTGGATGGCGCCGGCGATCGCGTCGAGGCAGCGCGCCACACCGGCGGCGTCGAGCAGGGTGCGCAGGCGTTCGGTGGGTGGGGTCACGACTCCATGAAGAATGCGGACGGGGGGAGCGTCAACGGCTTTCCTGCGTGCAAATCCCGCTGGCAAGGGCGGCGGGTCTGTGGTTCATGCCGCCATGACCGACCCCGAGGCGAATCCCTGGACGACGCTGCGCTCGCGCGAGGCCTATGCCAATCCCTGGATCCGCGTGCGTCACGACGAGGTGCTCACGCCCGCCGGCACGCCCGGCATCTACGGGGTGGTCGAGTATCGCAATCATGCCGTCGGCGTGGTGCCGGTCGATGAAGAAAATCACACCTGGCTGGTCGGTCAGTGGCGCTACTGCCACGAGCGCTACGAGTGGGAGATCCCCGAGGGCGGTTGTCCGCCCGGCGAATCCACCGCCGAGTGCGCGCGCCGCGAACTGCGCGAGGAAACCGGCCTGGAGGCGGCGGTGATTGAGCCCCTGCTGGGCGGCCTGCAGCTTTCCAATTCGACGACCAACGAGGTCTGCGACCTTTTCCTCGCCCGCGACCTGACCCAGGCGCAGGCCTGCCCCGAGGAGACCGAGCAATTGCAGGTGCGCCGCCTGCCGCTCGCCGAGGCGGTGGCGATGGCGCGCGACGGCCGCATCCGCGACGCGGTCAGCGTGCTCGCCCTGCTGGCCGTTGCGGACCGACTCGCGCGCGGCGCGTAATCCTGTCGCCATGCACGTCACCCTCCTCCCCTTTGGCAGCGCCGGCGATGTCCTGCCGTTTCTCTGGCTCGGCCGGCAACTGCGTGCCCGCGGCCATGAGGTGACCGTCGTCAGCGCCTGTGTCTTCGCCGAGGCCGCGGTGGCGGCCGGGTTTGCCTTTGTGCCACTGGGACGACCCGAGGATTTCGACGGCTTCATCGCCGACCCACAGATCTGGAAACTCGGGGCCGGCACGAAAAAGGTGTTTCAGTTTGCCGGTGCCGCCGCCGCCACCTACGCCGAGGCGATCGAAACGCTGGCCGCGTCGGGTCGCCGGCCCGACCTGCTGCTGGCGCCCTGCACGGTCTTTGGCGCCCGGTTGGCGCGGGAGTCGCTCGGCATCCCGCTGGTCACCGTCCACCTGCAGCCGGCGGTGTTTGTCAGCGCCCACGAGCTGCCGGTGCTGCTGCCGGGCATGGAGCTGTTGAATCGCCTGCCGTTGTGGCTGCGGCGACTCCTGGTGCGGGTGCCGAACCCGGCCGACCGCTATGCCGGCCCCGCCGTGGCGGCCCTGTGCCGGAGTCGCGGGCTGACGCCGCCGCGCAGCCTGTGGTGGGATTGGGGCAACTCGCCCGATGGCGTGCTGGCGCTGTTTCCCGAGTGGTTTGCGCGCCCCCAGCCCGACTGGCCGCAACCGCTGCGACAGTGGGATTTTCCGCTCGAAGATCTCGCCTCCGAACGCCCGCTCGATCCGGAGCTGACGACCTTTCTGGAGGCGGGTGCGCCACCGGTCGTGTTCACCCCGGGCAGCGCCAACATCCAGGCGCGGCGGTTCTTTGAAGTGGCGTTGGCGGCGGTGCGTGAAACCGGCGTGCGCGCGGTCTTCGTCACGCGCGCCCCCGAGCAGTTGCCCGCGGCTCTGCCGGAGAGCGTGCATGCGGTGACTTACGCGCCGTTTTCGCCTCTGCTGCGCCGGTCCAGCGCCTTTGTCCATCACGGGGGCATCGGCACGCTGTCGCAGGGCTTTGCCGCCGGTCTGCCGCAGATCGTCATGCCGATGGCGCATGACCAGCCCGACAATGCGTACCGCCTGGTCCGGCTCGGCGCCGGCTTGAGCCTGCCACCGCGGCAGTTCACGCCGGACCGACTCGCCGCCGCCTTGCGCGACTGCCGTGAAAACCTTGCTCTGCGTGCCTCCGCGCAGGCCTGCGCCGGGCGGCTGCGGGAACGACCGGATCCTGCGGCCCTGGTCGACTGGCTGGAAGCCCGCTCGATGTGACAGATCGGATCGGGCGATTCACGTACAATGCCAGGCATGCTGAGTCGCACTAAATGCCAGGCATTTTTCAATCGAGAAACTGCCGCTGATTGAAAGCCAATGGCTTGAGTGAGGGGATGGTGCTGACCTCTTGCCGCGCGGAGTGGACGGATCGTGTTGGACGTCGTGCGGCCTCGGGGGACAACTAAATGCCAGGCATTTTGTGAAAGGAAATCTGCCGATTGTTGAAAACCAATGATTTGGTCAATGGATGGTGCTGCCTTCTTGCCGCGCCTCGAGGGCTGCTCATGCCGGTGAAGCAGTGCGGCTGCGGGGGGATTGGGCATCAAATGCCAAGCATTCTGGGGAACGCCCCCTGCGCGCAGAACAGGGCTGCAGCGCTGGCCGAAAGCGCTGGAGAACGGTGGGGCTGGCGAGATTAAGTCGCCAGGCTTTCCAGGTAGCGGCAAAAGAAGGCGGCACCGGCCTCGAGGTCGGCGACCGCGATGAACTCGTCCTTGGTGTGCGCCTGGGCGATGCTGCCCGGACCGATGGCGATCGACGGAATGCCGGCGGCGGCGAGGAAGGCGGCGTCGCAGAACCAGGGCGCGCCGGTGAGGGCGGCGCCATTGTGCACGAGTTTTTCGATGAAGGGGGTGGCTGGGTCGGTGTCGAGCGGGAAGGTCTCCGGCAGCGGCACGATCTCAGCCCCGGGATCGTGGCGGTGGACGAAGTCGGTGAGCAGGGCCAGCGCGCCACCGGCGCGGCTCAGGCCGGGCGTGGTGCGCAGGTCGACCCGCAGCGTGCAGCGGTCGGCGACGATGTTGCTGCGCGTGCCACCGCGGATCATACCGAGGTTGATGGTGCTGGCGCCCAGCCATTCATCGGCACCGCCGGCCTCGGCGAGCAGGTCGCGGAATTCGCCATCGAGGGCCGCGACCAGTCGGGCCATCTTGACGATGGCATTGACGCCGAGTTCGGGCGTGGCGCCGTGCACGGCGACGCCGTGCGTGATGACGTCGGCCCACAGGCAGCCCTTGTGGCGAAACACGGTCTGCAGGCCGGTGGGCTCACCGACGAGGGCGAGGGCGTAGGGGCCGTGGTGGCGGGCGAAGTGGCGGGAGCCGAGTTGGGAGGATTCCTCCGACATGAAACCGGCGAAGTGTACCTCGACCGGCAGGGCGGGAATGCGTTCGCGCAGCGTGTGCAGCGCCCAGAGCATGGCCGCCATCGGCCCCTTGGTGTCGCTGGCACCGCGACCCCAGACGCGGCCCTCACGGAGTTCGCCGCCGAAGGGATCGACCGTCATGCCACCGACGCTGACGGTGTCGGTGTGCGGGGCAAAGAGTAGTCGCGGCTTGGGGCGGCCATCCGCCGAGGGCAGGGTGGGGAAGCGACCGATGACATTGGGGCGGCCGGGCTCCACCTCGTCGAGAAAGCTTTCCGCGCCGGCCTGCTCCAGAAAGTCCGCCACGTAGCGCGCGCATTCCGCCTCGCCGGTGTGCGGCGTGCCGGGGTCGCCATCGGGATTGACCGAGGGAATGCGCACGAGGGCCTGGCAGAGTTCGACGACGTTGGCGGGCTCCTTCATGGCCTGAGCTAGCCCGCATTTGGCATGCTTGTCCACTGCGGCTTGCCGGTGTCTCACCGGCGGTGCGGCATCGCCTGCCAGGGTGGTTGTCGGAGCAGGGGGCCATCAGGGGGCGTGATTTTCTGCGTGCATGGCGACCGTGGTTTGCGGTATGGCTGGAGCGCCGTGTCGCCGTATTCTTTCCACGCCTTCAGTCGCAGCCACCTGGCGGTGCTTGCCCTCTGCCTGGTCCTGCTCATCGGTCTCGGCTACCTGCGCCGGGTGCGACCGCACCTTGCCGAGCGCGCCGAAAAGGGACTCGGCGTGCTGCTGCTGCTGGTCTGGCCCGCCACCGTGCTCGCCTACTGGCAGGCGGGTGTGCTCAGCTTGAACAACGCCCTGCCGCTGCACTTCTGCGACATCGCCGGCATCGCCGGCGGCCTGGCCCTGCTGACCCGCCGGCAGACGGCCTGTGAAATTGTGTATTTTTTCGGCCTGGCCGGCACCCTGCAGGGGCTGCTCACGCCCAACCTGAAGTTCGACTTCCCCGACCCGCGCTTTTTTGTCTTCTTCATGCTGCACGGCGGCGTGGTGGTGGCCGCAGTGCACGTGGTCACGGCGATGGGGCGCGCGCCGCGTCCCGATGCCCTGCGCCGCATGCTCGCCTTCACCTTTGGCTATGCCATTGCCACCGGCCTGATCAATGCCCTGATCGGCACGAACTACGCCTTTCTCTGCCACAAGCCCGAGCAGGCCAGCCTGATGGATCACCTCGGTCCCTGGCCCTGGTACATTGGCGGGCTGGTCCTGATCGCCGTCACTTTTTACACGCTGCTGCACCTGCCGTTCGCGCTCAGGCGCCGAAGCCCGGCCGAACCCACGGGTCAACTGAATTGACCAGCAAACCGCCAGCCGGTGCGCCCGTGTTTTGGGGTATATCCTGAACGCGCTCTGATGCCATGAACCGATCCCTTTTCCTTTCCGCCGTCCTGCTGCCCTTCGCGGCCTCCGCCGCCGTGCATGAGGCCGAGGTCTGCGTCTTCGGCGGCACCTCGGGCGGCGTCGCGGCCGCGGTGCAGGTGGCGCGCCTGGGCCGCTCGGTCCTGCTCGCCGAGCCCGGTCGCCACCTGGGCGGCATGACCAGCGGCGGCCTCAGTGCGGTCGACATCGGCGACCCGCGTTCGGTGGGCGGCCTGGCCCGCGAGTACTTCACCCGCCTCGCCGCCACGGTCGGCACCACCCTGGCCTGGGACAAACCCTTCACCAGCAAGGCCGGCGGTCCGGCCACCGGCGGCGCTTATGCGATTGAACCGCACCGGGCCGAGCAGGTCTTCGATCTCATGGCGCGCGAGGCCGGCGTGCGCGTGCTGTTCCAGGCGCGTCTGGCGGGTGTCAAGAAGGAGGGAGCGCGCCTGACCGAACTGACCCTGGAGAATGGCGACGTCATTCGCGCGCGGGTGTTTTTGGACACGACCTATGAGGGCGACCTGATGGCCAGGGCCGGGGTCAGCTACACGCTCGAGCGCGAGGGCAACGCCAGGTATGGTGAGAGCTACAACGGCATCCACTATGCCGAGAAGTACCAGCCGCGCACCGGCCACCTGATGCCCGGCCCGAATGGTCGCGTGCCCGGTGGGCAGGGCGTCTGGGATCGCGATTTCCCGCTCGATCCCTACCGGATCAAGGGCGACCCCGCGAGCGGCCTGCTGCCGCTGGTCGAGGCCGGTGATCCCGGTTCGCCCGGCGATCCGGCACCGGGGGTGCAGGCTTACTGCTACCGGCTCTGCCTGACCACGGATCCGGCGAATTCGCGGCCGATCGCGCCGCCGCCCGATTACGACCCGGCGCGCTACGAACTCGTGGTGCGTTTCATCGAGGCCTGTGTGGCGAATGGCGATGCCATGGACCTGCGCTGGTTTTCCAAGTACGATGCGCTGCCGAACCAGAAGTGGGATTTCAATACCGCGACCTTCGGCGGCAACCTGCCGGGCGCCAGTCATGCCTGGCCGGAGGCGTCCTACGCGCAGCGTGAAAGGATCGCGCGCGAGCATGAAAATTACCACCGCGGCCTGCTGCACTTTCTCGCCACCGATCCGCGGGTGCCGGCGAAGGTGCGTGCCGACATGGCCCGCTTTGGCCTGCCCAAGGATGAATTCACCGATACCGGCGGCTGGCCGCACCAGATCTACGTGCGCGAGGCCCGGCGCATGGTCTCCTCACTCGTGCTCACCGAACATCACACCTTTGGTCGCGAGGTGGCGCCGAAGTCGATGGGACTCGGCAGCTACGGCACCGACATCCATGAGATCCGTCGCATCGTGAAGGACGGGGTGGTCATCCGCGAGGGCAAGGTCGCCGGCGGTCGCGGCGGCGCGCCGCCCTACGCGATCGGCTACGACGCCCTCGTGCCGAAGCGCGGCGAGTGCGACAACCTCTTCGTCACCTTTGCCCTCAGCGCCAGCCACAGCGCCTTCGCCAGCCTGCGCATGGAGCCGGTGCTGATGATCACCAGCCAGAGCGCCGCGACGGCGGCGGTCTTGGCGCTGGCCGATGGTCGCGCGGTGCAGGATGTCGACTACGCCGCCCTGCGCGAGCGCCTGCGGGCCGATGGCCAGGTGCTGGAATGGCCGGCGAAGCGCTGAGGCCGCGGGTCAGGCTGGAGAAGGGAGGCCGGATCCCGTTTCAGGCCAGGCCGATTGCCTTGCGCGGGTTGGTGTCGAGCAGTTGGGTGAGTTCCGCCTTGCTCAGGCCGAGCTGCTGCTGGCCGTTGCTGAGAATGCGCGGCACCGTCACCGTGCTGCCGACAAAATGCGAGCCGTCCGGGCTGCGCGCGACGAGGTCCTCGCCGATGACGATGTCCCAGCCGGCCAGGCTGTAGGTGCCGGGGCCGAGGCGCGAGGCCGAGATGGCGTCGGTGACAAAGATCGCCTTCTCCAGTCCTGCCGCGCGCAGGTAGTTCTGCAGGGCGAAGAATTCGACGTGCACGCCGTCGGGGATGAAGCAGAGCCAGAGGCGGTCGTGCAGGCTGAGCGCGCGTTGAATGATGTTGTCGTGGCGATGCATCTGCATCGGGCAGCCGTTGCCGACGTGGGTGAACATCGACAGGCCGTGCTCGGTGGCGGCGCGCAGAACCTCAAGCGACGGGTTGCAGTGGCCGGCCGAGACGGTGATGCCATTGCCGGCGAGGAATTCGGTGGTGCGGAACTGTTCGTCGTGCTCGGGGGCGAGGGTGACGATGCGGGTCAGGCCGCCGGCGGCGTCGAGCAGGCGTTTGGCGGACTCAATGCAGGCGGGTTTGACGTGCTGCGGCGGGTGGGCGCCGACGTAACCCTTCTCCGGGTTGGTGAACGGACCCTCGATGTGGATGCCGGCAATGACCTGGCGGGCGAGGGCGTCCTGCTCGCGCAGCTCGACGAGGCGCGCCATGCGCGCACTCATGGCGTCGAGACTGTCGGTGATGAAGGTGGCGAGGATGGCGTCGCAGCCGTCCTCGACGAGGCAGGTGCAGGCGTGGTGCAGGGCTTCGGCGGTCAGGCCCTCGCGGTTGAAGTCGGTGCCGGCATAGCCGTTCACCTGAAGATCCAGGGGTTTCATCATGCGACCAGCCTAGCATCACGCGACGGCGGGATGCGAGCGCGGATGTGCCGGGCTTGAGTGTTTTTGTGACGGCCCCTCAGGGCGCGGCATCGACGACGCTGGTCAGTGCCGCGCGCAGCGAGGCTTCGTCGCTGCCCGACAACGGCTCGCGGTGCACGACCGCCAGTTGCACGGCACCCGCCCGGCAATGGCAGTCGAGCAGGCTGAGCTGGCGGTCGCCGG
>JAEYYS010000410.1 GCA_023428335.1 Verrucomicrobiota bacterium
AGCGCTGACAGCTCGGTCTGGTGCAGGCCGAGCTCGCGCTGGCGGGCATGGCGGGCCTTGCGCAGGACATCCCAGCCTTCGAGATAGCGGTCGCGGTAGCGGGCGATGTCCGCGGGCGGCGCATGCAGCGGGAAGTGCGGGGCGATGAAGGCGATGTAGTGGAAGAAGGGCTTGCCGGCATGGTTGGCGGCATGATCCTTGAGGCAGTCGATGGCGTGATCGGCCGTGGCGGTGGTCGCGTAATAACCGGTCTCGTTCGGCGGCGGTCGCACGGCGACATCGTCGAGGAAGTTGCCGGCGGCGGTGAAGAAGTTACCCTGGTTGCGCACGTCGAGCGAGCGGTCAAAACCGGCTTCCAGCACCTTGCCGTCGATGTGCCACTTGCCGCTGTGGTAGCTGCGATAACCCGCCGGCTTCAGCAACTCCGGCAGCAGCCGCGCCCAGGGCGGGCGCACGCCGCGGCCGCCGCCGCCGAGGCCGGGCAGCTCGTCGCGATGGATCTGCTGGGCGTAGTAGCCACTGAGCAGGGCGCCACGGGTCGGCCAGCAGCGGGCGGTGTTGTAGAACTGGGTGAAGCGCAGGCCACCGGCGGCGAGGGCGTCGAGATTCGGCGTGGCGATCTCACTGCCGTAACAGCCGAGATCCGACCAGCCCATGTCGTCGGCGAGAATGAAAATCAGATTGGGTTTGTCGGCACCGGCGGCAGAGAGCAGCAGGGCGAAGAAGGGCAGCAGAAAGCGGGGCATGGCTGGGGAACGCCGCGCGCAGGGCGCTCTTGCGTGCGGCGGTGTGCCGGCCAAAGCTGGGCGATGCTTTTCGACACCCACACGCACCTGGCCAGCCGCCAGTTTGAGAACGATCTGCCTGAGGTGCTGACGCGGGCGCGCGCGGCCGGGGTGACGCATTTTCTGGCGCCCGCGGTTGATCTGGACAGCACGCGCCAGTTGCTGGCCCTGGCCGGGCGCGAACCGGATGTTCGGCTCGCCGCCGGCATCCATCCCTGCGATGTCGATTCCGTGCAGGGCGACGCCTGGATCGACGAACTGCGCGAGCTGGCACGCCAGCCGGGGGTGGCAGCCATCGGCGAAGTCGGATTGGATTATTACCACGCCCCGCCGGCAGGTTACACGGTCGAGTCGTGGAAGGCCTGGCAGGCGCGCTGCCTGCGCCTGCAGCTTGAACTCGCCGTTGACCTCGGCCTCAATGTCGTCCTGCACAATCGCGACAGTTGGGACGATCTGGTCGCCCAAGTGCGTCCTTTCGAGGGGCGGCTGCGCGCGGTGTTTCACTGCTACACCGGCACACTCGAACAGGCGCGGCCGCTGTTGGAGGCGGGTCACTTGATCTCGTTCACGGGCATCGTCACCTTCAAGAACCCTGGGCCGGCGGCGGAAACGGCGCGCACGGTGCCGGATGGCGCCTACCTGCTGGAAACCGATGCGCCCTACCTCGCGCCCGTGCCCCATCGCGGCCGGCGCTGTGAGCCGGCCTTTGTCGCCGACACCGCCCGTGCGGTCGCCGCCCTGCGCGGGCAGAGCTTCGAAACCGTGGCGCGCACGACCTCGGCGACCGCCCTGCAGTTTTTTCGCGGCTTCAGCGCGGAAGCCGAACATTAAGTGTCTTTTGCATGGCGCCTTGCAAGGCGATGTGCTTAAACGTGCCGCAGCCCGCCATGAATGTCTCCCGTCTTGTCGCCCTTTCGCCTGTTGCCGCCCTCTGGCTCGCCAGTTGTGCCGGGCCGGCGTATCAGGAAATCCGCCGACCCGCCCCCGGCGGCGGCACCTATGTGGAACGTGTTCGTGTGGACCGGCAGGCCAAATCCAAGCGCCCGGCACCCAAGCCGTTGCCGGCACCGGTGATCGAACCCCAAGCCGAGGTCGAACCCAAGGCCGAGTCGAAAGCCCAACCCGAGGCCAAGCCGCGGCAATCCTGGTGGCGGCAGCGCAAGCCCCAATCTGCGGCGACACCCCCGAATGAGCCTGCCAAGCCGTTGGCTGCCGAGACCAAGCCGGCAGGTCCGCAGGCAGCCAAGCCCGGCTGGTGGAGCCGGCTGCGCCGTTCCTCCGCCGACCGCAAGGCGGAGCCTGTGCCGGAACTCGCGGTGGTGCGTCGCAAGGCCGGTGCTTCCTGGTGGTCGTTCGGTCGCCGGCCCGCGGAGCCCGAACCCGAGGTCTCGTACTGGCGCGGTGAGGGCGTGAGCGGACGCCCGCGCATCGAGATCGCTCTCGGCGAGCAGAAGCTGCGCTATTACAAGGGCGAACAACTGGTTGGCGAGTCGCCGGTCTCGACCGGTCGCGAAGGCTTTCAGACCGTGGTCGGTCGCTTCGCCATCTGCGAGAAGGATCTCGATCACGAATCGTCGATGTTTGGCGATTATGTCGATGCCGAGGGCGAGGTGGTGCAGAGCGACGTTGATGCGCGCAAGGATTCGCGACCGGCAGGCACGCGCTTTGACGGCGCCGACATGCGCTGGTTCATGCGCATCACGGGTGCCACCGGCATGCATGCCGGTTATCTGCCGGGTTTCCCGGCATCCCATGGCTGCATTCGCCTGCCGGCGGAGATGGCCGAAATCTTTTTCCGCGAGACGCCCATGGGCACGCCCGTCGAGATTCTGCCCTGAGGGGGATGCGGGGCTTGCCCCCGGGGGTGGATTTTGTTAAAAATGGAAAATATTCCTTCGGCCACCCTGGCTGGGGAAGGCAACTCTCAACCTGTCTGACCATGCTGAGACCGACCGAAATCGCCGAGTATGGGGAGCGTCACGCGGAGAAATGGCTGACCGCGCAGGGCTACCACTGCCACCACCAGCAGCGGCAGGGCATCAAGGATTTCGAGGCGCGCGGGGGTGAGAACAACCTGCTCGTCCACGTCAACACGGCCATCGCCCCTCAGCATCCGGAGGAAATCTCCCAGCACGACCACGACAGCATTTGCTCGCGGGCCATGATGCTCGGTTTTGACCCTTGGCTGGCACAGGTGCAGATCGACAACCATGGCGATTTGGCAAGTGACATTGTCTGGACCAAGCTCAAGTAGGCATTCGCGCTTGCCGGCACGCGTCAGCCGCCCATGCTGGAGCTTCCATGCGCGTCCTGCTCACCACCACCAGCTACCAAGACACTCCCGGCGACCACCACGCTCTGCTTGAGGCGCAGGGTTACGAGATTCACCGCGAGCGTGGCCCGCTGCCCGAGGCGCGCATGCTCGAGTTGGCCGGTGACTTCGATGCCTTCCTGTGCGGCGACGATGAAATCACCCGCGCCGTGCTCGACAAGGCCCAGCCGCGGCTGCGCGTCATCAGCAAGTACGGCATCGGTTTGGACAAGATCGACGTCGAGGAGTGCACGCGCCGCAAGTTGCCCGTGCTGTTCACCCCGGGCGTCAATCACACGACGGTCGCCGAGCACACCTTCTGCCTGCTGCTGGCGCTGGTGCGCAACCTGGTCGACAGCGCCAACGCTGTGCGCAACGGTCAGTGGCAGCGCGTCACCGGCCACGAGATCTGGAACAAGAAGATGGGCATCGTTGGCCTCGGCCGCATCGGCCAGGAGGTCGCCAAGCGCGCGCTCGCCTTCGGCATGGAAGTCCACGCCATGGATCTGTACTGGCCCGAGGCCTTTGCCAAGGAACACGGCGTCACCCGCCACGAATCGATCGAGAGCCTGATCGCTGCCGTCGATGTGCTCAGCCTGCACGCCAACCTCAGCGAGAGCACCCGCCACCTCGTGCGTGCCGAGCGCATCGCCCTGGCCAGGCCGGGCCTGCTGGTGGTCAACACCTCGCGCGCCGAACTCGTGCACATGCCCGACATGATCGCCGCCCTCGATGCCGGCACGGTCGGCGGTTACGCCACCGATGTGCTCGACGAGGAGCCGCCGCCGGCCGATCACCCGCTGCTGCGCCATCCGCGCGCCCTCATCACCCCGCACATTGGCTCGCGCACGTACGAGAGCGTGCCGCGGCAGGCGATGCGGGCGACCCTGAATCTGGTCAATTACCTCAGCGGTGCGCCGGACGTGATCCAAGCCAACAAGTTCTGATCAGACTCCGATCAGGCGCGAGTGTTCGCGGCCACCACCGGCTGCGGGCGGACGGACAGCTTGCTTGCGCGCGGCGCGCGGCTGGCGCGCTGTTTGGCGACTTCCGGCGGCTTTTCCGGGCCGACTTGTTCAGTGGCTGGCGTGACCGGCACGGCTGCTGCAGGTGCGGCCTTCTTGCCGAAGAGCAATCGGGTCAGAAGGGAGCGTGACTCGGTGGCCGCAGGCACTTCGGGCGCGTCTGTCTCCGGTGCTGGCGCCTGGGGTGGGGCTGGAACCTCAGCCGGAGCGGGGGCGCTGGCGACGCCGGCTTCCGAGCTGGGGGCGCTGGTTTTCTGCCCGTAGAACAAGCGCTTGAATAAGGAGGGGGCAGGGGACTCGGTCGTGGCAACCGCAGTTGCAGATTCGGTCTTCGGCGTCTCGGTGGCCGGCGCGGGTTTGGCTGCCACTGCAAGTGCCGCGGGTTCAGCTTCGACCGGCGCTGCGGGGGCCTCGACTTCGGTGGGTTTGACTTCTTCAACCTTGGCTTCCAGCGGCGCTTTGCTGGCCGGCAGGTGTTTCTTGGTGATGACGACCTTGTCGCCGATGCTGACCTCGTTGAAGGCATCGACCACGTCCTTCATGCCCATGCGGATGCAGCCGTAGCTGGCCGGTTGGCCGAGGCGGCTTTCCTCGGGGGTGCCGTGGATGTAGATGTAGCGGCGCTTGGCGTTGGAGTTGTCATTCTCGAGGCCGTTCAACCACAGGATGCGCGAGACGATCGGGTCGCGGCCCGGGGCGTTGGGCTTGAGCACCTCGCCATTCCAGTGCCGGCTCTTCAACACCGCGCCCGGTGGCAGGCCGTGGCCGATCTTGGCGATCACCTCGTGCTTGCCCAGCGGGGTGCGATAGCTGTTCAACTCGTCGCCCAGGCCGAACTTCGAGGTCGAAATGGCATACTCCTTCTTGAGAACGCCCTCGGAATAGATGCCCATCTTCTGGTCCTTCACGCTGACCACGACTTCAGACGACGTCTCGGACGAACTGCAGCTGGCGAGCAGTCCGGTGGCGGCAAGTAGGAGTCGGGATGGCGTCAATAACCTCACCATAAGAAAAATTAATGTATGTTAAGCAAAGTGCAACGCAAATTCGTGGCAGCGATTCAAACAGCGCCTTTGCCACCGCTCTTTCCGTGCCAGGCCGCTCGGCATTGAGTTTTTTGGCGGCCTCGCCATCGTGCCGCCATGACCCGCGAAGCTGCTGCCCAGATCTTTGAACGCATCGCCCTGCTGATGGAACTCAAGGGCGAGAACCCGTTCAAGATCCGTGCCTACCGCACCGGCGCCGAGATTGTCGAAAGCCATCCCGAGGACCTGCTGCGCCTGGCCCAGGAGAACCGCCTTGAGGGGGTCAAGGGACTGGGCGACGCCTTGCGCGACAAGCTGCATGAGCTGGCGACCACGGGTCGCCTGGAGTTTTACGAGAAGCTGCGCGCCGAGTTCCCGGCGGGCCTGCCGGAACTCTTTGAGATCCAGGGTCTGGGCCCGAAGAAGATCGCCGCCCTGCACCGCGAACTCGGTGTTGGCAGCGTTGCCGACCTGCGCCGGGTCTGCGAAAGCGGCGAGGCGGCGGGCCTGTCGGGCTTTGGCGAAAAAACCGTGGCGAAGATCCTCGCCAGCATCGCCTTCCGCGAGCAGCACGCCTCGGAGTTCCGCATCGATCAGGTCTACGGCCTGGCCATGGGCCTGCTCGACGCCCTGCGCGCCCTGCCACAGGTGGCGCGGGCGGAGGTCTGCGGCAGCTTCCGGCGCGGCAAGGAGACGGTGCATGATCTCGATTTCCTCGTCGCCTCGAAGCAGCCCGAGGCGGTCATCGAGGCCTTCTGCAGCCTGCCGCAGGTGCGCTCGGTGATCGCCCGCGGCGACACCAAGGCGAGCGTGCATGCCGAGGACGGCGTGCAGTGCGACCTGCGCGTGGTCAGCAATGCCGAGTTCCCCTTCGCCCTGGTCTACTTCACCGGCAGTAAGGAACACAACGTCGCCCTGCGTCAGCGCGCCCTCGACCGGGGGTGGTCGCTCAACGAGTACGCCTTCACGCCGGTCGCCGGCGGGGCGGGGGAGCTGCCGCAGGAGGTGCATGAGGAGGCCGATGTCCACCGCGCGCTCGGGCTCGACTTCATCGAGCCGGAACTGCGCGAAAACGTCGGCGAACTCGAGGCAGCCGCGGCGGGGCGACTGCCGGACCTCGTCAAGCTGGAGAACCTGCGCGGCGTGTTTCACAACCACACGACGGCGAGCGACGGCCATGCCAGCCTGCGTGAGATGGTCGAGGCGGCGCGCGAGCTCGGCCTGCAGTACCTCGGCATTGCCGACCACAGCAAGAGCAGCTTCCAGGCGAACGGCCTCGACGAGCGCCGCCTGCGTGCCCAGGTGCGCCAGATCCGCGAACTCAACGAGGAATTGGAGGGCGAGTTCCGCGTCTTCACCGGCACCGAGGTCGACATCCTCAAGGACGGTTCACTCGACTTTGCCGATGAGGTGCTCGCCGAGCTCGATTACTGCGTCGCCAGCGTCCACAACGTGTTTAACCTGCCGGAGGCGGAGATGACGCGGCGGATCATCCGCGCCATCGAGAATCCGTACGTCACCATGCTCGGCCACCTGACGGGTCGCCTGCTGCTGCAGCGACCGGCCTACGCGGTCGACGTGCCGGCGGTCATTGAGGCCGCGGCGGCCACGGGCACGATCATTGAGTTGAATGCCAGCGCCTGGCGACTCGACATGGACTGGCGCTGGTGGCGGC
>JAEYYS010000430.1 GCA_023428335.1 Verrucomicrobiota bacterium
CCTTCATGGCGAGCGCGGCGAAGTCGCGCCACTTCTGCGATTCCTCGGCGCGCATGGGGCGACGGAACAACCGGGTGCCCATTTTTTCAACGAGGGCGGGCACGTCAGCGGCGGCGATGCCGGCCTCGACGCCGACCGGACCCTCGATGCGGAACTGGTGCACCCAGAGATTGCGATCCTCCTTGGTCTCAGCGTTGTAGAAATCGTTGAGGAACCAGATCTGCACTTCATGGGCGCCGGTGGGCAAGTCGGCGTCGAAGCTGAAGAACTGCGGCGCCTGATTCTTCGCCGTGACGGCGAAAGCGCCGATCGTGCGGCCGGCGAGGCGCACCTCGAACTTGGCCGGCTCATCGCCGGCCTGCTGGGCGCCAGCCTTGACGGTGAGACGGTACTTGCCGGCGGTGGTCAGGTGCAGCGGGTGCTTCACGTACCCGCTGCTGGCGAGCAGGATGCCGCCGGTGTCGCGACTCGAGGCGCCCTCGCCCTTGTCAAAGTCCTCGCCGGTGAGCTGCAGGAAGGGCAGGCCGGCGGGCTTGTCGCCGAGCAGCCAGCGCACGAAACGGCTGCCGCGCGGTGCGAGCAATTGATGCGGCCCCTTCAGCGCCAGACCGGCGAGCACAACATTGCGGTCGCGCTTGGCCGGATCCGCGTGCTGCGGCTCGCTGTGGTCGTTGAGGAAGGCGACCGCCACCTTGTTGTCGCCCGCCTTGAGATGGACGGTCTGGCGGATCGTCTGCCAGGGCCCCTCGGCGCCCTTCCAGCCGGTGGTGATGTCGTAGGTGGAAACCTCCTTGCCGGCGATGCGCAGGGCGATCTTGGCCGGTTCATTGCCCGCCGCGGTGGCGGCGGCCTGCAGGAACAGGGTGTACTCGCCCTCGGCCGGGGCATTGACCTGGATGGCGGCCTCGGCGTTGCTGGTGAACCAGCGCAGGTTGCCCTCCTCACGGGTTTCGCCCTTGCTGCGGTAAAAACGGCGGCCCGGGATCTCCAGATCGGCATGACTGGCATCGCCGGCGTTGAGGGCATCGGCGGCGATCCCGCGCGACGCGCGCAGGTATTTCTCCATCAGCATGGGCGACAGGCTGAGCACGTCGCCGATGTTGTCGTAGCCGTAGCCGGTGTCGTCGGGGGGAAACTCACGCGCCGGACGCGAATCGACGTA
This sequence comes from Verrucomicrobiota bacterium, assembly GCA_023428335.1. GTDB lineage: Bacteria > Verrucomicrobiota > Verrucomicrobiia > Verrucomicrobiales > Verrucomicrobiaceae > Prosthecobacter. The sequence goes on from JAEYYS010000430.1 coordinate 1,163, forward strand.
GAGCAGGTCGCGCACCGTGTTGTTGTACTCGTTGCGGTTGAGCCGGCGCCAGGTGACGTGGCCGGGGTCGGGCTTGGCGGGATCGAACCAAAAAATGGCGTCGTCGATCCAGGCGACCATGGCATCGCGCTCCTGCAGGTTCGGCGCCGGCTTCTTCTCCGGCGGCATGACGTGGGTGACCAACTGCTGGCGGACGTGGTCCCAAAGCCTCAGGTCGCGGCGCAGGGAGGCGTAATCGGTGTGCTCGTCGAAGCTGAAATCGCCCTTGTCCACGCCGTCGGCATGGCAGTCGTAGCAGTACTGCTCCAGCAGCGGCCGGACTTTCTGTTCAAAGTCCTGCTGGCCGCGCTCGGCGGCGAGGGCGGTGGCGGTGGCAAGGGGGAGCAGCGGAAGGTAGCGGAGCATGGCAGACAGGGTGGGGGCGGACGCCTGCGCGTCACAGATAGATACGCACGCCGGTGCGCCCGGATTTCCTGACTGTCAATTGGCATTCGGCAGGCCAATCCTGCCCCGCCCTCAGCGCCGGCTCTTGAGGAAGCGCTCAAGGTCCTCCAGGAACTTGCCAACGCTGTCGCGCGGCTTCAGTTCCTGGGCGCGCTTGAGCAGCGGGATGGCCTCGGCGTACTTGCCCGAGCCTGCGTACAGCTGGGCCAAACGCACCTTGGCATCGGCTTCAAAGGCCTCGATGTTGCCGGCGGTCTCGTAGTAGAAGGCGGCCTTCTCCTGGCGACCCTCCTTCTGGTGGAAGCCGCCGAGCAGCAGCAGGGTTTCGCCATCGAGCGGATCCTGTTCCGCCACACGTGCCAGCAATTCCGCCGCCTCGGCCTCTCGGCCCTCGGCCATGCCAATGCGCGCCTCCAGTTTGAGCACGCGCAGGCGGTCGGCCGGGCTGCGCTCCCCTTCCCCGAGCTTCTGCAGCATCTGGCGCGCGGCCTGGTAGCCCTGCTTGGCGAGCAGGACCTCGGCAGCGCGCAGAGGCACGGCGATGTCGGCACCGCCGGTTTTTTCATGGGCACGCAGGTAGGCGCCGGCGGCGGCTTCGAGCAGGCCCTCATTGACGTAAATGTCCCCCAGGGTCGAGAGCTGGGCGGCCTCGAGTTTGCCGAGGCGGTCGAGCACCTCGAAGTTGGCGGCGGCGGCCAGCATGTCCTTGCGGCCGAGTTGGGCGCTGGCCTGCAGGCTCCACAGGCTGTCGTCCTCCGGCGTCTCGCGGATCATGCCCTCAAGCAGGGCCACCGCTTCGGTGAAACGCTCCTGCAGGTAGAGGGCGCGCACCAGGCCGGTCTTCCAGTCCTTGACGTCGGGACCGAGCACCAGGGCGAGGCGGAAGGCCTCCTCGGCGGCGGTGAAGTTCTCCAACTCCAGGTGCGAGATGCCGAGCAGGCCGTACTGGGTGGAGTCAGCGGCACCGAGGCGGATCGCCTCGCTGAAGTGGCGCACGGCTTCCTTGTGGCGGGCGGACTGCGCGTACAGGATGGCGAGGTTGGCGTGTGCCTGACGGTAATCGGGAAACTTCTCCAGCGCCTTGAGGAAGTCGGCCGCCGCCTGCGGCTTGCGGTTGTTCTGGAAGTGCAGGTTGCCAATGAGGAAATCGAAGCGGGCGCTGCTGCCGGGCAGAGCACGCAGCTTCTCCAGATACCCCAGGGCCTGATCGGGGGCATCCTTGAACAGCGGCAGGATCTGCTCGTAATCGCTGCGCTCGTTCTCGGACATCGGCGGCTCGACCTCGCTGCTGAAGCCAAAGCTGCCGAGCAGGCGCTTCTGGAAAACCGGGTTGTCCCAGACGGAGGCCGGCGCGGCGGCGAGAGCGACGGTGCCCAGCAGGCTGGCGAGGAGGAGGCGAAAGGTCATGGCGGGAAAGGGGTCAGCGGCCGAACTTGAACGGCATCTTGGTCTTGTAGGCGACGCGTTTGCCGCCGCGCTGGCCGGGTTCGAAGCGCCACTGCTTGATGGCGGTGAGCACCGGCTCATTGAGGGCGGCGTTGAAACTGCTGGTGACGCGCGGGCTCTGCACGCGGCCCTGAACATCGACCACGAACTCGACCTCGATGCGTCCGGCGGCACTGCGCAGGTTGGCGGGGATGCGCGGCTGCACCTGGTGCACCGGGCGCGGCTTCTGACCCATCTCGCCGAGGCTGAAATTGGCCATGGCGTTCGCCATCGCACCACTGCCGAAGTTGCTGGGCATGGCGGCGCCACCGCCCCCAACCGGACCGCCAAGATCGAGTGAGGCCGGCCCCAAATCCGGCGGCGGCTGCATTTCCGGCGGCGGCTCCTCGGGCGCATCAGGCGGCGGGGGCGGCTCGTCGAGCAGGGAGTCTGGCGGTGGTGGCGCGGTGACGGCGGCGACCGTGCGCACGATCATGTCCTTTTTGGCGCCACCGGTGACGATCTGCAGGTAGGGGATGACACCAAAAACGAAAACCGTCAGGCCGGTGCCGTAGGCAGCCATGAACAGCACCTGCACAAGCACCCAGGCGCCGCGGCCCTTGCGGCGGTCGGTGGTGGCTTCCGGGTGGGAGGCGGTCATGCGGGCGTTGGCGGTCGGACTACTTGCGGGTGGCGACGGAAACCTTCTGTGCGCCGCCGAGCTTGGCCTCATCGATGACGCGCACGAACAGGCCGGAGGGCGCCTTTTCATCAACCTGGATGATGACCGGCGTGCTCTCCTCCTTCTCGACAAAGCGGCGCACGGTGGGCTGCACGCCGGTCATGCCAATCTCCTTGCCGCCGTAAACGATCTGGCCCTCGGCGGTGACGGCGATCATGACGCTCTGCTTTTCGAGGTCGCTGGCCGAGGCGGCCTGCGGCTTGTCGACCTCGACGCCGGTCTCCTCGACGAAGGTCGTGGTGACGATGAAGAAGATGAGCAGGATGAAAATGCAGTCGATGAGGGGCGAGATGTCAATCGCCGCATCGTCTTCGCCGTCGCTGGTGCTGCCGAATTTTCGGGCCATGGTGGGGGATGTCAGGTGTTGGCTTTGCTGCGCTTGAGCACGCGCTGTCCGCAGGCGTTCTGCAGGTGCTCGATGAAGGCCTCAAACTTCGCCCGCCGACTGGTGAGCAGGTAGTGGAGGAAGTAGCCGGGCAGCGCGATCATGAGCCCGGTCTCGGTGGTGATCAGCGCCTCGGAGATGCCGCCGGCGACGACGTTCATCGTCTTCTCGCCACCGCCGCCCTTGGAGAGACCGTCGAAGGTGGTGAGCATGCCGGTGACCGTGCCGAGCAGCCCCCAGAGCGGGGCGGCGGCGATGGCGACGGTGATGAACTTCAGGTCGCGGTCGAGCGGCGGCAGTTCATGGGCGCGCAACTCCTCGAAGGCGGCCATGACATCGTCATAGCCGGCACCGTCGCGCAGGCGCACCTCATGGAAATCGAGGTAGCGCTGGGCGCTGCGGTAGGCGGAAAGCGAGGCGGCACTGTCGGCCCCGAGGCGGGCCACCACCTCGCGACCGCCGAAGTAGCGCTGCTGGCGGTAGCGGATGAGGAAGAACGAATAAAACATGTCGCCGCACTTGGCGTAGAGAACAAAGGCGGTGGCGGCGAGCGGGATCATGCCCCAGCCGCCGGCATCCCAAAGCTCGCGCACGCTCTGCAGGTAGGCGCGCGGCCCCTCGGGCAGGGCGGCCACCCATTCGGCGAAGAACGAAGCGAGAGGCATCATGGCGTCGGCAGTCAGACGGCGGGCACGGGCAGGGCGCCGGGAACCTCCGGCTCGTTCGCGGCGGAGGACGGCGGCGGCACGGAACCGGTCAGCTCGCGGGCGTTGCGATGGTTCATGATGCGCACGGCGAGTTTCTCCATGTCGTCGAGCGCCGCGCGCGACAGGCGCCCCAGGTAGGCGGCCATGAGCAGGCAGGGAATGGCGGTGATCAGACCCCATTCCGTCGTGATGAGCGCCTCGGAAATGCCGGAGGAAAAGGTGGAGGCATCCTGGGTGCCAAAGACCGTGATCAGCTTGAAGGTGTTGATCATGCCGGTAACGGTGCCGAGCAGGCCGAGCAACGGCTCGACCGCCGCGGCGATCTTGATGAAGGGGATGTAGGCGTTGAGCCGGGTCTTGGCATCGAGCACACGCTCAAACATGGCCTCCTCCAGCATCGAGGCGGGATCGCGATAATGCTGCAGCACGGCGCTGAGCATGCGACCGATCGGACCGCCAGTGCGACGTGCGATGGCGCCGGCATCCTGAAACCGGCCGGCATCGAGATGGCTGAGGAACTGGCCGACCTGCGCGTGATTGGGCCGACGCACGAGGGCGAGCTGCAGCCACTTAACCAGACCCACCAGCACCGCCAGCGCACCGAGGCCGCCGATGGGCCACATGACCGGGCCACCCTTGAGGAATTCCTGCCAGACCGTCATCTTGGTCTCCTCGACCTTGAAGGCCGAGCCGCGGGTCGCATCCACCGGCACCCGGCCCTTGCCTTCGGCCAGGGTGGTGGCGATCTCCTCCGGCCTGGCCTCGGCCGGCAGGGTCAGCACCGCCGGTTCGTTGCTGCCCAGGCGCAGATCCGCAAGGCCGAGCTGCTTGCCATCGGTGCCGGCGAAGAAGCCGAGCGGCCCGAGCATGAGGAACTTGCCCTCCGAGACGACACCGCTCTTGGCCTCGACGGCGGAACCGGCAAAGACTGCGCCGCCCAGCGCGTCGTCGATGCGGTCGAGGGCCAAATCGAGCAGGTCAAGACGGGCGGCCTGGCGGGCGACCGCGTCGAGGTTGGCGTTGTTGGCGGCATTTTTCTTCGCGGCAAGCACCTCGCCGTAACGCTGAACCTCGGCGATGTGCAGGCGGGTCTCCAGGTTGCGGACGAACTCGTCAATGGCGTTCGCCACGTAGTTCGACTGATCCTCGCGCGACTTGATCTGGGCGCGCAGGTTGGTGAGGTCGAGCTGGCGGGCGTCGGCGAGGCGCAGGACACGGTCGTACTCCTTGCGCGCCTCGATGACCTGGTCGTCGAGCTCATTGAGACGGCGCGTCAGCGGCACCTTCTCCTTCTCGATGCCGGCGCGCGTCTCGGCGAGCTGGCGGGTGGCGCTGTCGAGACGTTTCTGGAAGTCGTCGGCCACACCGGCGAGCGGCGAGGGCGTCTGGGCGGCCGCTCCGGCGGCCAGCAGCAGGGTGAGACAAAAAAGCGATCGCATGACAAAAATGTTTCAAAACTCCATTCAGCGCACCTGCACCGGCAGCGGCACGAAGCCGGCGACTTTTTCGCCCTTCTGCATGGCGATGACCTCGTTGACCAGCGGCGCGATGTCCGCGTCCTCGACGACCTCCCAGCCGGCGGCACCGGGCAGCAGCAGGCCGCCGACATTGGCGGTCTCGCCACTGCCGGCGAAGTAACCGGCCGCCAGGCCAAAGTAGATGACGCGCACCTCGATCTCGCGGCCGCCGGCGACCTTGCGGCGCTCGTTGACGACGACGATGTCGCTGTGGAACTTGTTCACCTCGTTGAGGATGACGAGCACGTTGACGATGCGCTCGCCGGTGGAGAGCTTGATCTCCTCAGGCTTCATCGCCGCGGTCGGCAGGCGTTCGTACTGCCCCTGCAGCTTGTCCTTGAGGTAGTCCGGCAGCCGCGGCCAGAGCGTGTGCACGCGCGCCTCGAGTTTGCCCAGACGGGCCGTCAGGGCGTCCTGGGTGGCGCCGAGTTCGCGGTTCTGGGTTTCCAGCTTGCCGCGCTCGCTGTCGTTGGTGCTGATGTTCTTCGACTGCTCGGCGGTCTTCTCGGCCAATTCCTTCAACTGGGCTTCGAGCAGGGCAAGCCGGCTGTCGAGAATTTCGCGACCGGTCTTCCAGTCGGCCTCCTCCTTGGCGAGCAGCTTCTGGGTTTCGTAATACTTGCCGAGCAGGTCGCGCGAGAGCACCAGGTAGTCCTGGTTGACCTTGGCGGCGGGTTCAGCGGCGACCGGCAGCAGGCCGGCACAGAGCCATGTGACGAAAAGGTAGCGAAGCGGGGGCACGCAGCGACAGGTGCCGGAAAACCCCGAAAACCAAAGCCGATTCGGGTGACGAAAAAGACACAGTCGACACGCGGTCAACCCTGCACCAACCGGCCTTCATGCAGGCGCAGGGTGCGGCCCATGCGCGCGGCCTGGGCGGGGTGATGGGTGACCATGACCAGGGTGGCGCCGGACTGACGACAGAGGTCGAGCAGCAGGCCGGTCAGGGCCTCGGCATTGCGCTCGTCGAGCGCACCGGTCGGCTCATCGGCAAGCAGCAACCGCGGCTCATTGATGAGCGCGCGCACGACCGCCACGCGCTGGCGTTCACCACCGGAAAGCTCGGCCGGTTTGCCGTCGATGCGACCGGCCAGACCGACCGCCTCCAGCAGTTCGACAGCGCGCTGCCGCACCCGGACGGGATCCGGTCGCTGGGCGAGGGCGAGCGTGGGCAGCAGGACGTTTTCCAGTGCCGTGCACTGGGGCATCAGGTGGTGGAGTTGGAAGATGAAGCCGATTTTCTCGCTGCGCAGCGCCGCCAGGCGCTCGGGCGCGCACTGCGACACCTGCTCGCCATCGAGCACGTAGCGACCGGAGTCCGGCGTGTCGAGGGTGCCGAGCACGTTGAGCAGGGTGCTCTTGCCGCAGCCCGAGGGACCGACCACGGCGACAGCCTCGCCGGCTTCGATCTCGAGACTGATGCCGCGCAGCACGTCGAGGGCGGCGCCGCCGGGTTCGCGGTAGGTCTTGCAGATGTCGGTGAGGGCGATGAGGGCCATGGCGGAAAGTTACGCAGAATAAGGGCTCAGGGAATCACGCGCCAGCGCCGGGCCTTGAATTCGTGGCGCGGCAGGCTGCCGGGCTCGGCCAGGCGCACGGGGATGCGCAGCGAAAAGGTGTCGCGCAGGCGCGCTTCCAGGCGTTTGGCGAGATTTTTCGCCTGGGTCTCCGGCGCCTCGACGAGAAGGCTGATCTCATCCATGGCGTCGACCTTGTGCTGCTCGACCTGGTATTCAACGACCTCGGGAAAGCGCCGGACCACAGCCTCCACCGCACTGGGATAAACGTTGACGCCGCGGACGACGACCATGTCATCGATGCGACTGAGCACGCCGCCCTCGAGGGTGAGACGGTTGCGCTGGTAGCCCTTGCGCACCCAGTCGCCGGTGCGGTAGCGCAGCAGCGGGCAGGCGCCGCGGTCGAGGGTGGTGAGCACGAGTTCGCCCTCGCACCCCTCATCGACCTCGCGACCGGTGGCCGGATCGATGACCTCGGCAAAATACGCCTCCTCGATGACCTGCAGGTTACCCGGCAAGTCGTCGCTTTCGTAACTCACCGGGCCGACCTCGGTCATGCCGTGGTGGTCGTAGACGCGGGCATCCCAAAGCTTTTCCAGCCGCGCCCGCACCTCGGGAATGCAGCCGCCGGGTTCGCCGGCGACAATGACCTTGCTGACGCGCAGGGCCATTCGCTCGACGCCGCTGGCCTCGCCGATCATCTCGCCCAAGCGCAGCGCATACGTGGGGGTGCAGCAGAGCACGGTGGCGCCGCAGCGCGCCATCAGTTCCAGGCGCGCCTGGCTCGACAGCCCGCCGCCGGGCAGGGTCAGGTAATCGCGCGCCGCCGCCTCGAAGGCAGTCCAGAAGCCGAGGAAGGGCCCAAAGGAAAAGGCGTAGAAGATGCGGTCGCGCCCCTTGACCAGACCGGCCGCCTCATAGACGCGTCGCCAGCAGGCCAGCATGGCCTCCCAGCTCTCCGGGGTGTCGAGCCAAGCCATCGGCTGGCCACTGCTGGTGCCGCTGGTCTGGCAAAAGCGGGTGTAATGAGCCAGCGGCCGAGTGAGGTTGCTGCCAAAGGGCGGATGCGCCAGACGATCGGCCAGCAGTTCGTCCTTGCTGGTGAAGGGCGCCTGCGCGGCAAAGTCGTCGATCCGGTTCAGCGAGGTGACGCGCAGCCCCACCGTCTTGAACTTGCGCGCGTAAAAGCCGTCGGTCGTGGCGAGGTTGAGCACAATCGAGCGCAGCTTGCGCCACTGATTGGAGCGCAAGCGCACACGGTCGGTGAGGACGGGTTCGTGCGGCACGCCGCAGCGTTGGCGAGCGCGCCCGCAGGGTCAACCCGGATTCAGGCGACACTGGCCTTCAGTTCCGCCATGGCGCGGCCCATGTCGGCGTGACCAAAGGCGGAGGTGCCACAGACAAACAGGTTGGCGCCGCCGTCGCGGGCGATGGGCGCGGTGTGCGTGTAGATGCCGCCGTCGACCTCAAGATGGTACTTCAGCCCGTGCGCGGCGCGGTGGTCGCGCGCGGCCGCCAGCTTGGGCATGGTTTCCTTCTCCATGAACGCCTGGCCGCCAAAACCAGGAACGACGGTCATGATCAGCAGCAGGTCGATGTCGGCCAGAAACGGCAGGGCCGCCTCAAACGGGGTGTCCGGATGCAGGGCCAGGCCGCAGTGGCGACCGGCGGCGCGGATGCGCTTGAGGGTCTCGGCCACCGAACTGTCGTAACGCGCCTCGGCATGAACGGTGATGTTGTCGGCCCCGGCCTTGAGGAAGCGCTCGAGGTAATGATCCGGGCGGTGAATCATGAGGTGCACGTCCAGGTACATGCCGGTGAGCTTGCGCACCGTCTGCACCATCTGCGGTCCGAACGAGATGTTGTCGACAAAGTTGCCGTCCATGACATCGAGATGCAGCCACTGCGCCCCGGCGTCCTCGGCCCGCCGCACCTCGGCGGCGATGTTGGACCAGTCGGCGGCAAGCAGGGAGGGCAGGATCAGGCGGTTCTCGTG
>JAEYYS010000431.1 GCA_023428335.1 Verrucomicrobiota bacterium
CACAGGTGCTCCTGTGGCTGGCTCTCACCGTGTCAACTCACGCCCAGCTCGCCAATTCTCCACCGACGCCCCAGTGGCTGGGGGCGGAACCGGCAGAAGCGGAGGTCGTGCTTGGCCGCGATTTTGAGCAGCGCGGCACGCTGCTGAAGGCCATCCTGCTGGTGGCCGCGGCCACCGACACCGAGGTGCGCGTCAACGGCACGGTGGTTGGCCGTGTGCACACCGCCGACACCGAGCCGGCGGCCAGCCTGGATCTGACGCGGTTCATCCGGGCCGGTCGCAACCGCCTCGAATTCGTTGCGCGCGCGCCGCGGCTCGCCGCCCTGCTTGAACTCAATGGCGACCTCGCCCGCAAACAGTGGCTGGCCACCGATGCCGGTTGGAGCGCGCAGCCCGGACGTGTGGTGGTCCATGGGCTGGTCGAGGCCGCCGCCAATCCCTTCGATCTGAAAAAGACCTTCGATGCCTACAATTCCTGGCAGCTCGCCAAGCGCGAGCACCAGCAGCAGGCCACCGATCCCGCCGACTTCGTGGTGCCCGAAGGCTTCAAGGTGGAACTCGTTCGCTCGGCCGGTGCCGACGAGGATTCCTGGATCGCCCTGGCCTTTGATCCGCAGGGACGGATCACCCTGGCGCGGGAAAAGCGCGGTCTGCTGCGCTTCGATCCCGCGGCCGGCACGATGACGGTCATCGACGACACCCTCAAGGAATGCCGCGGCCTGCTGTACGCGCACGGGTCGCTGTTCGCGCATGCCAACCAGAGCAAGGGCCTGTTCCGCCTGCGCGATGCCGACGGCGATGGCGCCTTCGAGCAGGTGAAGGAAATTGTCCACACCGAGGGCGGCTTCGGTCATGGTCGAAATCACTTGAAGTTAGGCCCGGATGGCCATCTCTGGCTTGCCTGCGGCAACAACGTCCTGCTGCCGAGTCCGCTCGCGCCGGCCTCGCCCCTGAAGCACAGCGCCTGGGATCAGGTGCTGCCGAATCCCTGGGACGGCAGCATGTTCGACGGCACGGTCGAGATGCCGGCCGGCTACATTTTGCGCGTCAGTCCCGAGGGCGACGACCTGCGCGTCCACGCCGGCGGCCTGCGCAATCCGCTCGACCTCGCCTTCAACCGCGACGGCGAACTCTTCACCTTCGATGCCGACATGGAGCGCGATGTTGGCGCGTCCTGGTACATGCCCAACCGGGTGCTGCACCTGGTCTCCGGCGCCGACTTCGGCTGGCGCCGCGGCACCGGCCGCTTGGCCGCTTGGCAGGCCGACACCCTGCCGAGTGTCGCCGACATCGGGCTGGCTTCACCGACCGCCGTGTTCTTTGGCTACGGCGCCCGTTTCCCCGCGCGCTATGAGGAGGCGCTGTTCATCTGCGACTGGTCCTACGGGCGCATCCTTGCCGTGCATCTGGAGGCCCAGGGCGCCAGTTACCGAGGTCGCCACGAGACTTTCGTCAGCGGTCGTCCCCTCAACGTCACCGACGGCGCGATTGGGCCCGACGGCGCGCTGTGGTTCCTCACCGGCGGTCGCGGCACGCAGAGCGGCTTGTACCGCGTCACCTGGCAGGGCGAGCCGCCGGCGGCACCGACCGTCGCGCGCAAAGCCTCGAAGGCCGCGGACCTGCGTCAGCAGCGCCGCGAACTCGAAGCCTATCATGGCGGGATTGAACGCGGGCAGGAGGCGGCCGTGCTGGCGCGGGTGATGCCGAACCTGGAGCATGCTGACCGCCACATTTGCTGGGCGGCGCGGCTGGCCCTGGAGCAGGTGCCGGTGGCGCTGTGGAAAACGGAGCTGGTCGGTCGGGCGACCGGTTGGCGCGCCCTGATGGGCTGCCTGGCACTGGCGCGTGTGGGTGGGGCGGGCGATCAGGCCGCGGTGCAGGAACGCCTGCGCACGCTGCCCTGGCGCAACCTGATGGACGATCAGCGTCTCGCCGCCCTGCGTGCGCTCGGGGTCTCGCTGGCCCGCCACGGCGATCCCATGGCCGAGGAACGCGCGCGCCTGCTGGCTTGGCTGGAGCCGCTGTATCCGGCGGGCACGCGCGAGCTGAACCACGAACTCTGCCGGCTGCTGGTGCGACTCGGCTCGGCTCAGGTCGTGGCCAAATCGCTGCCGCTGCTGCGCGCCGCGCGGGCCGGCGAGGACCTGCTGTTTTATCCGCTGCACCTGCGTTACGTCCGCGAGGGCTGGACGCTGGCGCAGCGACGCGCGCTGTTTGAGGCGCTGAACCGCGCGGAAAAACTCAACGGTGCCAGCACCTATTTCAAGGCGATCCAGGACACGCGCAGCGAACTCGCCGCGGCGTTGTCACCGGATCAGGCGGAGTCGCTGGCGGCCCTGATCCATCCGCCCAAGCCGGTGGCGCTTTCGCCTCACGCCCTGCCCGGCCACAGCTTTCGCGAGTGGAAACTCGAGGACCTGGAAAAACGCCTTGGCGAGGTCGGTCGCGGTCGCTCCTTTGCCAGTGGGCGCGACGCCGCCATCCGCGGCCAGTGCGTGTTCTGCCATCGCGTCAGCAACGATGCCACCCTGCCGGCCGGGGTCTATGGCCCCGAGTTGGTACAGGTCTCCGCCCGCTTCGGTCGCCGCGACCTGCTCGACCATATCTTGAATCCCTCAAAGGTGATCGATGAGAAATTCCGCTTCCTGACGGTCACCCGCGCCGATGGCGGCACGGTCACCGGTGCCTTGGAATCCGAGGACGATGAGCGCCTGGTGCTGCGCCCCAACCCGCTGGCGCCGGAGACGGTGGAGATCGGCCTGAGCAGCATCCGCAAGCGCGAGGAGGCGGTTGCCTCGCCCATGCCCGCCGGTTTGCTCAACAGCCTGCGTGCCGAACAGATCCTCGACCTGCTCGCCTTCCTGGAGGCTGGCGGGGATCCGCAGAAGGCGAACTTCCAGCCCTGAACGCCGGTTGCCGGCGGTCACCGGCCGGGCCAAGGTGTGGCCATGGAGAACACGCCGGCCATCCTCATTGGACGCTCGAGCTGGTCGGAGACCAGCCTGATCGTGCACTGGTGCGCGCCCGAGCTTGGCCTGTTCCGCACCATGGCCAAGGGGGCACTGCGACCCAACTCGGCCTTTCACGGCGTGCTCGATCTGTTTGTCACCGCCGACCTGCGATTGGCGCGCGCGAAGAGCGGCGACCTGCACACGCTGGCCGAGGCGCACCTGCTGCAGCCGCGGCTCGGCCTGCGCGCGAGTTACGGCCGCGTGCTCGCCGCCACCTACTTGGTCAAGCTGCTCGCCCTCGCGGTCGAGCCGCACACGCCGCTGCCGGGGTTGTTCGACCTGCTCGCCAAAGCCCTGGATTACCTCGGCGATCACGATCCCAGTCCGGCCTTCCTGCACCGCTTTGAGCTGCGCCTCGCCGAGGACCTGGGTCTGGTCGGCGAAGCCGGCGCCGAGGGCGCGTTGGCGGCACATGTGTTGGAGCAACACCTGCACAAGCGCCTGCCCGTCCAGCGTCGCCAGGTGCTCGACTGGTGCGCCGCGCGAGCCCCATGAGGGGATCTCAGATCTCACATTTCAGATTTCAGAGGGGGCCCGGCCGACGGTCGTGCGAGGGGCTTCAATCCCGCAGCGCAGTGCCAGAAAAAACTTGCCAGGCGGTCGCCCTCCGGCTCATGCTCCGGCATGCTCCAGCTTCTTCGCCTCTCCTTTCTCAACGGCCTGCAGGATGTCGGTCTGCTCCTGTTGCGCGTCAGCCTCGGCTTCTCGATGCTGCTTCTTCACGGCTGGGCGAAGTTTCAGAACTTCGACACCATCGCCCCGAAATTCCTGCCGCTCTTCGGCCTGCCCTCCTCGCTGAGCCTTGGCCTCGCCGTCTTCGCCGAGGTCGCCTGCTCGGTGCTGCTCATCCTCGGCCTGTTCACCCGCTTTGCCGCCCTCAACCTCGCGGTGACGATGGCCGTCGCCTTCTTCATCGCCCACAAGGGCGCCTTCACCGGCGACAAGCCGGGCGAACTCGCCTTCATCTACCTCACCGGCTTCGTTGCCCTGATCTTCACCGGCGGCGGCAAGTACTCGGCGGACGGGGGGCGGTGAGGCATTGTCTCATCAATTGAATTGTGTCCGTAGATCTTCTGTGCATCTAGCAAAAAGCCTTCAAAGCATCCGGTATTTCACAGGCTAAGAATTTTGAGAAATTGAAAATCAAAGGAATGCGTCCTTTAGAGCATTTGTTAAAATATATCAATGGGGCTTGTGGAAGTGTGAGCTGATTGAAGTGGTTTTAGCTCCACAAATGGTTGGAGAACCAGAGCAGGTTCATTTGCTAAATGATATAAAGCGCGACATTCAAATGAGCCTAGAGAAAAAGTCTCCTTCATTGAGCAAAAGGATAGAATACGCCAAAATTGCATTTGCGTATTCGGCGCATGAGCGAGCTTGGGAATTGTTACAGCTAATGAACAGGCGTAGCTCTACTATGGGGATAGTAGAAAAAGATGGGCTGTCAACGGCAATCGTGGCAATTTACATGAGCCCATTCAAGAGTCGGCATCATTATAAAATATCCAAAGAATGGATACCGGAAAAACATAGAAAACTTCACGACAATTTAGAACGCGTGAGAGATAAGGTGGAAGCCCATCGAGACCATGATTTTCACTCAGGTGAAGAATACTCGCCTAATGACGTAGAAATTGAAATATTGCCAGGCAATTTTGCAAGACCTTTGGTTTACAGGGGTTACCTCAATCAAGAAACCAGGCTCGAGTTGTGTGATTTATTGCATCATTTAATGATGATTTATCGCGATTGGCTTATAAATTTTGTGAAAGAGTATCTGAGTCCGCCCCCCAAAGTTGGGTATTACAAAGTTGATCTCAATAGCGAAAGTCAAGACTGGTTAGTCAAAAGAGATGGGTAATTCCTGCCTGTCTTTCATTTGGGCTATTGATGCGAAATGCGTATAGGCAATTGATCAAAGAAATCATAAAATTACTATAGGATCAATTGTTGGTGAATGGAGGAATCCATTCAGCGCAGCAGCACGCGGCAGGGCGCACCGTCGCCGTTGGCGAGCTTGAGCGGCAGGCAGATCATCTCGTAGCGACCCGGTTCGAAGGCGCGCAGGTCGAGGCCTTCGACGATCCAGATGCCGGCGCCGAGCAGGTGGCGATGGGTTTCGACGCCGTCCTTTTCGTAGCCGCCGACGCTGAGGTAGTCGATGCCCACGAAGCGCACGCGTCGCCGGGCGAGCAAGGCGGCGGCATCGGCGCGCAGCGAAACGAAGTCGCGGTCAAAGGCCTGCAGTTCGGCATCGCGCTGCGAGTTGCGGGTCTTGAATAGAAGGCGCTCGCCCGCGCGCAGGCGCAGCGGCCGCAGGTCGGCGGCGGTGATTTGGTCGGCGACGTCGAGGGCGATCACGCGGCAGGGGCCGACACCCGCGTCGATCGGCATCTGGTCGATCGTTGCGCCGTCGGCGATGAAGTGGCGCGGAGCATCCATGTGGGTGCCGGTGTGCGCGCAGAGCGACAGTGCCGACAGGTTGCAGACATCGCCGTTGGCCATGCTGGCGGCGAGGCGGTGTTCGAACACGGGATCGCCCGGCCAGCAGGCCATGCCGTTGCGCAGGGGGTGGGTGGCGTCGCGCCAGGGACGTTTCATGGCTTGGCTTGGGCGGCTTTTTTCACTCCGGCCTTCTTCTTGCCGGCGGTCTGCAGCGGCAGGCCGGTGCGACGGTCAAACTTGTCGGGCGTCAGCACTTCCGGCACGGCGTCGCCGGTCTCGCGCTGCCACTGCGCAAAGGCCGCCTTCAGGCGGGCGGCGGTCTCGGCAAGCGTGGGATCGGTGAAGCGGTCGCTGAGCTGGTGGGGATCGGCCTCGCGATCGTAGAGTTCCTCGGCCTGGCGCGGCGCGCGGAAGAGGTCGGCCTGGTAGTCGTGCAGGGCGCCGCTGTCGTGCAGGCGCAGCATGGCCTGGTGGGTGATGCTGCGCACGGCGTCGGCAGGCGGCGTGCGCGGCAGGTCGGGCCGGGCATTCCAGACGTAGAGATGGCGACCATCGGTGACGCTGCGCTCGTGCGCCTGGTAGTCGTGCCAGTTGTGTTCGCCAAAGGCAAATTCGCGGGTGCGGGTCGCGGGGTTGTCGAACTGGGGCAGGAAGCTGACGCCCTGGAAGGCCGGATCCGGATCGATCCCGGCCGCGGCGCAGAAGGTCGGTGCGATGTCGACGCTGCTGACCAGGTTCTTGCCCACCTGCCCGGGCTTCACGCGTGCCGGCCAGTGGACGATGAAGGGCGTGCGCAGGCCGCTGTCGAGCACCGTCGTTTTGCAGCGCGGGAAGGCGCGGCCATTGTCGGCCATGACGAGGATGAGGGTATTGTCGAGCACGCCATCGGCGCGCAACATTTCGACGACGCTGCCGATGTGCTGGTCGAAGCGGCTGATCTCATCGTAGTAGAGCGCCAGATCCTCGCGTGTCTCCGGTGTGTCGGCCAGGTAGGGCGGCACGCGCACGTCAGCGGGTCGGTGCGGTTCCGGGATGGCGTTCGGTTCGTAGTCGCGATGGGCGTCGAAGGCGGCCAGGTAGAGGAAGAAGGGCTTGTCCTTCGGGCGACCCTGCACGACCTCGGCCCAATACTCGCAGCCACTGGGTTTGCCGCCTTCCTTGATGACGTCGAACCCGCGCCTGGCATCCGGGCCCAGGTGCCATTTGCCGGCCGCGGCCGTGTGGTAGCCGGCCTGGCGCAGGCGTTCCGGGAAGACCGGCTGGTCGGCGGGCAGGGGCTGATGCAGTTCGGCGGCGCCGGTGGCGTGCGGGTAGCGACCCGAGATCAGGCTGCAGCGGCTCGGACTGCAGGAACTGCAGGTGAGGAAGGCGTTGTCGAAGCGCAGGCCGTCGGCGGCGAGTCGGTCGATCACCGGCGTGCGGATGCCGGGGTTGCCATAGCAGCCGAGGTCCTCGGCGCTGACGTCGTCGGCGATGAAGATGACGAGGTTGGGTCGGTCGGCCGCGGCGGCGAAGCCGAGGCCGACGAAGAGCAGGGAAAGCAGGCGGAGCATGGCAAGGCAACGGTCGCCGAGGCGCCTCTTTTCCGCAAAACCCCGTGCTTGACCCGGCGGGTGGGTTTGCGCCAGTGTCAGCCGCTTTTTCAACCCACATCCCACACACCCTATGAGCCGGAAAATTCGTTATGGCATGGTCGGCGGCGGTCGCGGCGCCTTCATTGGAGCAGTCCACCGCATCGCGGCGGCCATGGACCAGCAGATTGAGCTGGTCTGCGGCGCCTTCTCCTCGGACCCGGAAAAGTCGAAGGCCAGCGGCGCCGACTTCTTCCTGCCGCCGGATCGCTGCTACGGCAGCTACCAGGAAATGATTCAGGCCGAGGCCGCCCTGCCGGCCGACCAGCGCATGGATTTCATCGCCATCGTCACGCCGAACCACATGCATTTCCCGCCGGCGAAGATGGCGCTGGAGCACGGCTTCCACGTGCTCAGCGACAAGCCGGCGACCTTCAACCTTGCGGAGGCGAAGGAACTGGCGGCGATCGTCAAAAAGACCGGCCAGCTGTATGGCCTGACCCACAACTACACCGGTTACCCGCTGGTCAAGCAGGCGCGCGACATGATCCGCACCGGCAAGCTCGGCAAGATCCGCAAGGTGGTGGTCGAATACCCGCAGGGCTGGCTGGCGACGCGTCTCGAAGAGAGCGGCCAGAAGCAGGCTTCCTGGCGCACCGATCCGAAAAAGAGCGGCGCCGGCGGCTGCGTCGGCGACATCGGCACGCACGCCGAGAACCTCGCCGAGTACATCACCGGCCTGAAGATCAAGGAACTGGCGGCCGATCTCACCGCCTTCGTCAAGGGCCGCAAGCTTGATGACGATGCCAACGTCCTGCTGCGCTTTCAGGGCGGCGCCAAGGGCGTGCTGCACAGCTCGCAGATCAGCGTTGGCGAGGAGAACAACCTCAACATCCGCGTCTACGGCGAACTCGGCGGCTTGGAATGGCACCAGAAGGAGCCCAACACCCTGCTGGTGAAATGGCTCGACCAGCCGATGCAGGTCTACCGCACCGCCAACGGCTACCTCAGCGCCGCCGCGCTCGCCGCGGGTCGCACGCCGCCCGCGCATCCGGAAGGCTACCTCGAAGCCTTCGCCAACATCTACAAGAACTTCGCCAACGCCATCCGCGCCCGCCTGGAGAAGAAGAAGCTGGCCAAGGACGATCCCGCCAACGACTTCCCCAAGATCGAGGACGGCGTCCGCGGCATGGCCTTCATCGAAGCCGTCGTCGCCTCCAGCAAGGCCAACGCCGCCTGGACCAAGATCGAGGCCTGAGTGTCGGTTTCAACGTGAAGAGGGGGCTTCGGCCCCCTCTTTTTTTGCGGCGATGCGTGGCAGATGATGGCTGATGGTGGATTGTTGATGGAGGTCAGAGCCGGGGCGCATTCATGGGGCTCTTGGAGTTTTTCAATCAACCATCAACCATCAACCATCATCACCGAAAGCGGCAGCAGGGCTGCCGCAGTCCAAGATGCCGGCTTTACGGGGCTTTCAGCAGGGCCAGCAGCGCCTCATGGGTGGTGCGGTGGCGGATGTCGGGGGCGCCGGGGTAGACGAGTTCGCAGGCGACGCCCTGGGCGCGGCAGTGCTCCTGGAGTTTGACGCCGAAGTTGGCGGTGTGGGTGGGATCCTTCTGGTCCTGGCCGAGCGCGGGCGGGGCGCTGTAGTCGAGGTGGACGGGCGGATCGTCCCGGCTGACCAGGGCGTAGGGCGAGTACTCGGCGATCCAGCTTTTGAGTTCCTCACGCTTGGCCAAGAAGCCGGCGAAGTCGCCGGGGGTCTGCCGACCGTTGACCTCCTTGAACAGGCCGAAGGCATGGGCGCCGTAGCGGCTGTTCGGGGTCCACTCCACCATCTGTGCGGGATCGAGGGTGGTCTGCGCACCGGAGACGACGGCGCCGCTCAGGCGAGTCGATTCCCGCGCCACTGGATCCGCGCTTTTGGGATCGGCGAGATCGTCGTGGAAGGCGAGCCAGAGGCTGGTGCAGGCGCCGGCCGAGCCGCCGCTGGCGACGATGCGGGTCTTGTCGAGGTTCCATTCGCCGGCCTTGCTGCGCACGAACTGCAGGGCGCGCGCGGCATCGAAGAGCGAGCCGCGCACCGGCGGTTGGATGCCCTCGGCGTGCGCCTGGGAGACGTAGCGGTAGTTGATCGACACCACCGAAACTCCGGCGGCGAGCAGTTGCCCGACATCGTAGGAGCGCGCCACCCGCTCCTTGTCGCCTCCCATCCAGCCACCGCCGTGGATGAAGAAGAGCAACGGTGCTGGCGCCTGGGTCGGCGCGCGCCAGAAGTCGAGCACGTTGCGCTCATGCTCGCCGTAGCGGACGTTGGCCTGGGTCGGCGGCGGCAGCGGTTACTCGGCCGGCGCGGCTTTTTTCGCGACCGCCTTTTTGGCCGGTACGACCTTTTTGACCGGGGCCTTGGGGGTGGGTTCGGCGGCTGGGGCGATCCCAAGGCAGAGGGCGAGCAGGAGGAGCGGTTTCATGGCAGCGCGGAAACGTCGGGCAGGGGTGATTCTTCCCGCGATCAGGCGAGTTCGAAGACGGCGAGCACGGGGCGATGATCGGAGGCCATGGCATCGGCGATGACCTCCGAGCTCACCAGGCGGAAGGCGGCGGCGGGGCGCGAGAGGATGTAATCGATGCGCACCTTCGGATCCTTCGAGGGCGCGCTCGGAGCCACACCGGCATCGAGGGCGTTGATCCACTGCTCGCCCAGAATCTTCATCGGTTCCTCGTCGGGCTTGGCATTGAGGTCGCCGGCCAGCATGGTGCGCAGCGTGTCGCTCGCGAAGAGCTGGTTGATCGCGGCGGCTTCGGCGACGCGATCCTCAGGCACGTTGTGTTGAAAATGGGTGCTGACAAAGCGCAGCGGCTTGCCGTCGGGCGCGGTGACGGTGACGGCGATGGCGCCGCGCGGGTAGGTGGTGCGTTCCGGCGTTGCTTCTGTGTAGGGCAGCGGATGGATGACCTCGTCGAGGATGGGCAGACGGGTGAGCACCGCGTTGCCGAACAGGCCGCCTTCGTAGTGCTGGGTGGGTCCGAAGCGGGCGGCGAGACCGGTCAGTTCGCCGAGGCGGCTGAGCTGGTGCACCTGACCGGAGCGCCGCACCCCGACATCGACCTCCTGCAGGCCGACGAGATCAGGTTTCGCGTCGCGGATGACGCGGGCGAGGCGTTCGAGGTCGTACACGCCGTCGTTGCCCTGGCCGTAGTGGATGTTGTAGCAGAGCACGCGCAGTTGGGTCGCGCTGGCGGCACGTACAGCCGGCGCGGTCGTGGCGAGGGCGGCGGCGGTTTGCAGAAAACGGCGACGGGAGGAGGACTTCATGGTGGCAGGACAACGCCACACCGGCGCGGCTTCTTCCGGTCGCGGTCCCTCCCTGAAGATGCGGGCCTGCGAACGCGTAGGTCTGCCATGCGCTGTCTCTGCCTGCTCGCCTTTACCGCCACCCTTGCCGCCGCCGACCTGCCTCCGCTCGATCTCGGCGGTGTGCGCGAGCAGCACGTCCTGATTCCGATGCGCGATGGCGCCAAACTCTCGGCCTACCTCTACTTGCCGGCCGGCGACGGTCCCTGGCCGGCGGTGTTTGAGCAGCGTTATGCCGACATCAGCGGCAAGGCCACGCGCCAGCGCTCGGCGGAACTGGCGGCGCGCGGTTTTGCCGTGGCCATGGTCAACTTCCGCGGTACCCACCTCAGCGAGGGCCGCTGGCAGGGTTACCGGGCGCTCGGCTGGGGTGAACTGCAGGACGGCTACGACACCTGCGAATGGCTGGCCAAGCAGCCCTGGTGCACCGGCAAGATCGGCACCTTTGGCAGCTCGCAGGGCGGCTTTGCCCAGAACTTCCTTGCCGTCGCCAAGCCCCCCCACCTGGTCTGCCAGTACATGGTCGACACCGGCCTGAGCCTGTTTCAGGAAGGCTATCGCATCGGCGGGGTGACCCGGCCGCAGCGCTTCATCCCGATGCGCGACATCTGTCGCGAGCCGACCGACAACGATGCCCTGCTCGCCGAATGGGAGCAGCACCCGGATTACGACGCCTACTGGCAGGCCGAAGATTGCAGCCGGCATTTCGAGCGCATGAATGTGCCCTGCTTCACCATCGGCAGTTGGTACGATTTCATGGTGCAGGGCAGCATCGCCAGCTTCATCGGTCGCCAGCACCAGGGTGGGCCGGGCTCGCGCGGTCGCCAGCAGCTCCTGCTCGGTCCCTGGCTGCATGGCCGCCTCAACAAGGGCAGCAAGGTCGGCGAAATGGTCTATCCGGACAATGCCACCTGGCCGGAGGTTGAGCACCTGACGCGCTGGTTCAACCACTGGCTCAAGGGCGAGGCCAACGGAATCGAAAGCGAACCGGCGGTGCGTTATTACGTCATGGG
>JAEYYS010000127.1 GCA_023428335.1 Verrucomicrobiota bacterium
GTGACGAGGCGACGGTCGCGCAGCAGTTCGGCGCTGAAGAGGGACAAGGGCACGCGCAGGTCGGCGGCGTCGAGAAAGGTCTCGCTGAGGCCGGTGAGGCGGGCCATCTGGCGAATCACCTGCTTGCGGCGGTCGGCCGGCAGGGCGGCGCCGAGCAGCAGGGCCTGGTTGTAGTCGCCGGCGGCAAAGGTCTCGGCCTGCTGCAGCACCTCGGCGAGCGGTTTTGCCTGCAGGTCGGCCGGCAGCTTTTTGTGGTACCAAGCGGTGGCGGCATAGCTGGGCAGGTACAGCAGGTGCGGCAGGTCATTGCCTTCGGCGCCCCAGATGGTCTGGAAGTTGAGCACGGTGGAGACCAGCATGATGCCGTTGAGATTCATGCGATGGCTGCGCAGCAGCTCGCCGCTGAGCGCGGCGGCGCGCGTCGTACCGTAGCTTTCGCCAATGAGGAACTTCGGCGAGGGCCAGCGGCCGTGGCGCGTAACGTAGAGGCGGATGAACTCGCCGATGCTGCGCGCGTCCTCGTTGACACCAAAGAAGTTCTTCGCCTCGTCCGGCTTGCTGGCGCGGCTGTAGCCGGTGCCCACCGGATCGATGAACACCAGATCGGTCTCGTCGAGCAGGGAAAATTCGTTGTCGACCAGCGTGTACGGCGGTGGCACGGCGAAACCGTCGTCGCGCAGCTTGACCCGCTTCGGTCCAAGCAGGCCGAGGTGCAGCCAGACCGAGGACGAGCCAGGGCCGCCGTTGAAGGAAAAGGTCAGCGGCCGCGCGGCCGGATCGGCAACGCCCTTGCGGGTGTAGGCGATGTAGAAAATCTCGGCCGTGGTCTTGCCCTCGGCATCCTTGAGCGGCAGCAACCCGGCGGTGGCGGTGAACTCAATCTTCTGGCCGTTCACCGTCAGCACGTGCTCGGTGACGCTCTTCTTCTCCGGCACCTCCTTGGGCTTGTCCTCCGTCTTGTCCTCCGTCTTGGACTCGGCCTTGGCCGCCTCTTTCTTGGGTTCAGGGGTTTCCTGGGCGACGACAGCGCCCAGCAGGGCCAGCGACAAAAGGGGACGGAGGATCAGACGCATGGCCGATGGTTGCCCGGCTGCGGCGGACTGCAACTGGTACCGTCCGACCCGTCGGACTTGTCGGACCCGTTCCGCCAAAAACTGTTCATTTGAACGTTTTCATTTCCGCCCCATGCTGCCTCCGTGCCCCTCGCCATCTCCAGCACCCTGCGCTGGCTGTTCATCGATCTGAACAGCTACTTCGCCAGTGTCGAGCAGCAGCTCCACCCGGAGCTGCGGGGACGACCCGTGGCGGTGGTGCCGGTGCTGTCGGACTCGACCTGCGCCATTGCGGCCAGCCGCGAGGCAAAGCGCTTTGGCATCAAGACCGGCACGAACATTGGCGACGCCAAACGCCTGTGCCGCGACCTCGTGTTGGTCGAGGCCCACCACAACGCCTACGTCGAGTACCATCACAAGATCCGCGACGAGATCGAGCGCCATTACCCGGTGCATGTGATCGGCTCGATCGACGAGGTGGGCTGCCTGCTCGACAACCGTCATGCCAACGAGGCGGCCGCCCTGGCCCTGGCGCGGCGCATCAAGCGCGGCCTGCGCGAGCAGGTGGGCGAAGTCATCACCTGCTCGGCCGGCATCGCCCCGAACCGCTACCTGGCCAAGGTGGCGAGCGACCTCACCAAGCCGGACGGGCTTGAGGTGGTGCGCTTGGAGGATTTGCCCGGCCGGCTGGCGCACCTGAAGCTGACCGACCTCTGCGGCATCGGCCGCAACATGGAGCCGCGCCTGCACCAGGCCGGCATCCATGACTTCCTCGACCTTTGGGAAGCCCGGGCGGAGAAGTTGCGCCGGGTCTGGGGCGGGGTCGGCGGCGAGCGCTTCTGGCACCAGCTTCACGGCGGCGACCTCGACGACGAACCGACCACGCGCCGCACGGTCGGTCACAGCCACGTGCTGGCGCCGGAGTTCCGCAATCCGCCCGAGGCGGGCATCGTCGCCCGCCGACTGCTGCTCAAGGCGGCAAGCCGCATGCGCCGGCTCGGCTACCGCGCCACCGCCCTGCAGCTTGCCATCCGTCTGGAAAACCGCCTGCGCGGCGAGGCCCAGCAGCGCTTCCCCGCCCTGTCCGACAGCCATGCCCTGCTCGGCCTGCTCGCAGGCCTGTGGGAGCGCCTGCTCGATCCGGCGGGGCGCCAGCGGGTGCTGAAGATTTCCGTCACCCTGCACGGCCTCGAACCGGCCGATGCGCCGGAACAACTCGACCTCTTCCCTTCCCTCGGCCTGACCGTGACCGCCGACCGCGAGCGACGCGAGCGCCTGTCGCAGGTGCTCGACGACATCAATCAAAAGTTCGGTCGCGACAGCCTCGCGCTGGGCTTCCTGCCCGATGCAGTAAAAACCTTCTCCGGCACCAAGATCGCCTTCACCCGCATCCCGGACGCGAGCGAGTTCCACGAGTGAACCGGCTCAGCGCGCGGGGATGCGATTCAGCGTGTAGGCGGCATAGTTGCGACGCAGCGGCGTGCCGTCGTCGCGGGTCCGCACGTCCGGCAGCACAAACTCATGCACGTAACCCGCGCGCAGGTTGGCGCAGCGCACCGTCAGCTCCAGGCCGTCGGCCGACAGCGTCCAGTCGGCCAGTTGCAGCGGCTGCGGATCGATCTCGGGACTGCCGTACTTGGCCGTGTAGGTGTAAGTAAAACTCTGCGCCTGGGTGCGACTCCAGTCGGTCGCCGCCACCGGTCGGGTGAAGGTGAAGCGGAAGCCGTCGGGCCGCGCCTCCAGCTTGGCGACCTCCAGCGGCGTGCGCCCCGTCCAGACG
>JAEYYS010000154.1 GCA_023428335.1 Verrucomicrobiota bacterium
GCATTGATCAGGGTCAAGCTGGCCGGATCGGCGCCGAGACGGACGAGGTTGACGGCGGTCAGAACGCCGCTGAAGCCGCCGCCCAGGATGGCGACGCGCGGGGTGGGAGCGGAGGCGTGCATGAAAAAAGCGCGGCTGCGAGGGATTTTAAGCTTGCCAGCACCTGCCTGGCAATTACTTAATTTGCTTTTGAAATAAATAAAATCATGCCTGTTTGTGCCCGTCGCCGAATCCTGCAAGCCGCCTGCGGTCTTTTCGTCGTCCCGCTGCGCGCGGCTGAGGGCGACTGGCAGTCGCTGTTTGACGGGCGCAGCCTGGCCGGCTGGAAACCCTCGGCCTTGAGTCCGCACAGCCGGGCCAGTGGCCATCGCAGCGCCGGGCGCTGGCGGGTCGAGGACGGCGCCATCGCTGGCGATCAGGACAGCCCGGGCAACGGCGGGCTGCTGCTGACCGAGTCGGTGTTTGGCGATGTCGAGGTCGTGCTGGAGACGCGCAACGATTTTGGTCCGGACAGCGGGCTTTTCCTGCGCTGCACGCCGGACGGCAAGGCCTACCAGTGTCTGATCGACTACCACCCCGGCGGCACGATCGGCGGCATCCTCGGCGAGGGCATTTGGAAGCGTCGCGGCGTGCGCAATTACACCCTCGGCGACACACCGGAGGTCATCACCCTCAACGAACACGAAACCCAGCCCTGCCCGGTGCTGCCGGAGGCGTGGCGGCATTTCTGGCGCACTGGCGACTGGAACGAGGTGCGTGCGCGCATCACCGGCGATCCGCCCACCATCACCACCTGGGTGAACGGCGTGCAGATCCTGCAGCATCGCGAACCGGCGAGTGTGCATCCCGCCACCGGCCACCTCGGCCTGCAGCTGCACGGCGGCGAGAAGTTTGCCGGCACCGTGCGTTACCGCCACCTGCGCGTGCGCCGGCTTTGACGCCTTGATCCTTTCCCACCATGCTCCCCATCCGCACTCCCGACCGTCAATGTGAAGTCGCCTGGTTCTCGGCGCTCTGTTCCGACGACTATGAATTCCTCGGCGTGCCCGATGGCGCCCTGCGCTCGAGTTACGAGCACTGTGGCGACATCGTGCGCAAGGCCGATGCGCACGGCTTTCAAAACATCCTGCTGCCGTCCGGCTGGATTGCCGGTCAGGATGCCCTGACCTTCGCCGCCGCGCTGGCGCCGCAGACGCAGCAGATCAACCAGCTGGTGGCCTTGCGCATGGGCGAGGTCTGGCCGCCGATGCTGGCGCGCGCCATCGCCACAGTCGATCACATCGCCAAGGGCCGGTTGTGCATCAACATCATCTCCTCGGACATGCCCGGGCTGAAGGAGAGCAATGAGACGCGCTATGCCCGCGCCAGCGAGATCATCCAGATCCTGCAGGGTTTGTGGCGCACCGACGGGCCGTTTGAATGGAAGGGCGACTTCTACCAGATCAGCCTGCCCAACACCGAACCGGCCAAGCCCTACCAGCAGAATGGCGGGCCGCTGCTGTACTTCGGCGGCATCTCGCCGGCGGCGCAGGAGCTGTGCGCCAAGCACTGCGATGTCTTCCTCATGTGGCCGGAGACCGAGGATCGCCTCGCGGCGACGATGCAGGGCATGGCGGAAAAGGCTGCCGCCCATGGTCGCAAGATCGACTTCGGCTTCCGCGGCCACGTCATCGTGCGTGAGACCGAGGCCGAGGCGCGTGCAGCGGCCGACCGGCTCATCTCGCGGCTAACCGCGGAGAAGGGTGCCGAGATCAAGGCGCGCTCGCAGGACAGCCAGAGTTACGGCGTGCAGCGCCAGGACGAACTGCGCGCACAGGCCAAGGATCTCTACATTGAGGATCACCTGTGGAGCGGCGTCGGCCTGGCGCGCAGCGGCTGCGGCAGCGCCATTGTCGGCGACCCCGACCAGGTGCTGGCGAAGTTGAACCGCTACATGGACCTCGGCATCCGCGCCTTCATCCTCAGCGGTTATCCGCACCTCGACGAGTGCGATCTCTTTGCCAAGCACGTCCTGCCGAAACTGCCCACCTGCCGGTTGAACGAAGTGCAGAACCGGCGCGTTGCCAATCCGGTGACGCCGCTGACCACGGCGGAGCGGCGGTGACGAAATCCATCTTATTTTCGCCAAGATTCGACGCGCCACCCTGCAAAACCTCGCCAGTCAACCCGGACGGCGGCCGCATCTCCCTTCGTCATTCCTCATTCTCCCTTCGACATTATGACTCCCGTTCGCTTCGCTCTCGCCGGTTTCGGCGCCTGGGGCAAATTCCATGCCCAGTCCATCGCCGGCCATCCGGATGCCCAACTCGTCGCCATCAGCGCGCCCACCGAGGCGACCCGTGCCGAGGCGCGCCAGCTCTATCCCGACGCGCAAATCTTTGCCGACAGCCTGGAGATGGTGGCGCAGGCCGAGTTCGACCTGATCGACATCGCCACGCCGAGCCACACCCATCGCGAGATCGCCCTGGCGGCGATGGCGAGAGGCAAACACGTGCTGCTGGAAAAGCCCATGGCCATCACCCTCGACGACTGCAAGGCCATCGTCGCCGGCGCGCGCGAGCACGGCGTGCATCTCGCGGTGGGTCACGAACTGCGCCTGTCCAGTCAGTGGGGGCGCATCAAGGACATCCTCGACGCCGGCACGATCGGCGATCCGCAGTACGTGCTCGTTGAGCTGTCGCGCAAGCCCTACCGCACCGGCGCCAGCGGCTGGCGCTACGACCTCAGCCGGGTCGGCAGCTGGGTGCTGGAGGAGCCGATCCATTTCTTCGATCTCGCCCGCTGGTACCTGCAGGGCAGCGGCGATCCGGTGGAGTTGTATGCCTACGGCAACTCGCGCGATCCGCAGCGGCCAAACCTGTTCGACAACTTCAGCGCCATGTTCAAGTACCCGAACGGCAGTTACGCGGTCGTGTCGCAAACGCTGGCCGCCTTTGAGCATCATCAGACCGTCAAGGTGAGCGGCACCAAGGGTGCACTCTGGGCCGGCTGGAGCGGCGCGCTCGATCGCACCCTTGAGCCCAGCTACTTCCTCAAGGTCTTCGACGGTGAGACCCTGGAAAACGTCCAGCTCGAGAAGCACAGCGGCGAGGTGTTTGAGCTGCGCGAGGAGATTGCCCGCTGCGTCGAGATGGTGCGCACGGGCCGTCCGCCCGCCGCCAGCGGACTCGACGGCCTGTGGTCGGCCGGCCTCTGCCTCGTTGCCGAAGAATCCATCCGTCAGGGTCGGCCGCTGCCGGTCGGCGAGCTGTTGAAGTTTTGAAGGCGGAGCATTTTTGGGTAGAAAAATGAAGGGTAGAAATATTTTTTTGCATGGAGGCTGGACTTGGGGTGCCAGGCGGATCCACTTTCAGGCGGCGGAAGTGTTTTGATTGAAGCAGCGATGCCCATTGTTGTTCCATTTCATTTGCCTAGCCTGAGCGCCGAAGCTTTTGGCAGGCTGGACTATGAGGTGATGAGACTGGCCTTCGAAACGCAGCGCTCGCTTGGGCGCAGTTGTGACGAAAGTATTTATCAGAAAGACCTTGCTGATCGACTGGAGGCTTCCGGGCTGGGCCCGACGCATTTGGAGGTGACGATTCAGGCCAGGCATGGCTCTTTCGTCAAAGACTACCATTTGGATTTGGTTGTCGCCGAGCAGGCGGTCTACGAACTGAAGGCCGCACGCAACCTCGGACGGGAACACGAAGCGCAGCTTCTCAACTATCTTTTGCTCACCGACAGTCCTCGTGGCAAACTCATCAACTTTCGCGGTCCTTCGGTAGAATCACGATTCGTCAACAATGCGCTGAGCCGATCTGAGAGGTATCGCCATGAGGTCTGTGAATGCTCGTGGATGGGTTCGGAGGAATTGAAGCGATACTTGTCGGACCTGATCGAAGACCTGGGTCTGTTTTTGGATGCGACCCTGTACAATCAAGCGCTCGTGCATGCTCTGAGTGGAGGTGAAACGGCTGTCCAGCGCGTGGATCTTGTGAGCGATGGCAGGGCGCTGGGCTCCCAGACATTTCAAATGTGCGATACGGACCAGGCCTTTCGCGTGACGACCCTGCACCAGCAAAAGAAGGCCCAGCGAGTCAGTCTGCAAAAACTTCTGAACCTCACGCCTCTACGAGCACTTCACTGGATCAATTTGGATCGCCATCAAGTTGAACTCACAACTCTAACGCGAACCTGAATGGGCAGGAACCTGCGGAAAGAGCTGTCCCAGAGTGGATTAAAAATCTTTCTACCCCTCATTTTTCTACCCAAATCCACACACCCTCATGACCGATCGCCGAACTTTCCTCTCCGCCACTTCCGCTGCTGCGGTGTCGGCGGCGACGCATGCCTTTGCCGCCGGTACTGAGGGTGACATCAAGATTGCCCTGATCGGTTGCGGGGGGCGTGGCACGGGTGCCTGCAGTCAGGCGCTGAGCGCCGGATCGACGGTGAAGCTGGTGGCCGTGGTGGATCCGCTGGAAGGCAAGGCGCAGGCGGCGCTCGACATCCTCCAGCAGAAGCATGAGGGGCAGGTGAGCGTGCCGCCGGACCAGGTGTTCACCGAGTTTGGCGACTGGCGCAAGGCCTTCGCGCTGGCCGATGTTGTGCTCATCACCACCCCGCCCGGGCCGCGGCCGTTCCTCTTCGAGCAGGCGGTCAAGGCCGGCAAGCATGTCTTCATGGAGAAGCCGGTGGCCGTCGATGCGACCGGGGTGCGCCGCGTGCTGGCGGCAGCCGCAGAAGCGAAGCGCAAGAGGCTCAATGTCTGCGTCGGTTTCCAACGTCGTTACGATCCGGCCTACCAGGACGTGGTGGGGCGGCTGCACGCCGGTGAGATCGGCGATCTCGTGTTCGGTCGGGTGTACTGGAACGGCACCTCGCGCCCGGGTTATCCGCGTGAGGCGGGCGAGAGCGAACTGCACTACCAGATTCGCAACTGGTACTTTTTCACCTGGATGAGTGGCGACCACATCCTCGAACAACACTGCCACAACCTCGACGTGGCGAACTGGGTGCTGCAGGGGCGCATGCCGGTGCGTGCCACGGGGCAGGGCGGCCGACAGGTGCGTCGGGCGCGCGAGAACGGCACGATCTTCGATCATCACACCGTCGAGTTCGAGTATGCCGACGGCTTCCGCCTGCTCAGCCAGTGCTGCCAGATCGGTGGCAAGTGCGTGCGCGATGTCAGCGAGCATTTCCACGGCCTGAAGGGCAGTGCCAACCTCGCTGCGAACGGTCGCTTCCTGCTCAACGGCAAGCCGCCAGGTGGCGAGCGCCGGCGCAACCGCGCCGATGCCTACCAGCTTGAGCACGACACCTTCTTCGAAAACGTCCGCACTGGCGGCTATCGCAACGATGCCGAGTATGCGGCCTACAGCACGCTGATGGCGGTCATGGGTCGCATGGCGACCTACACCGGCCAGGCCATCACCTGGGAGCAGGTGCTGGCCAGTCAGGAGAACCTGGTGCCCGATGATCTCTCCTGGGACAGTCCGCCCCCGGTGCAGCCCGATGCCGAGGGCTGGTATCCGGTCGCCGTGCCCGGAACGACCCTGCCGCTGTGATGGGCCTAACCAATCAGCAGCAGCCTTTGTTCGCCCGGTACCGGATCCGGGGCGCGATGGATGCAGGGCGGCACCGCGCAGCCGGGCCAGAGTGTGGCGATGCGCCACAGATGGCCCGTGCCGAAGGCGTAGGGCTGCGCACCCGGCAGCGGCGCATAATGCAGGTCGTAAAAGTGCTCCTCCAGCCACTCGTGAAACGCTTCATCATCCGTGCCTCCGTACTCACGCAGCAGCGCCGCGCGCGTGTCGGGCTGGTCGATCCGGCGCACGGCCTCTTCGTTGAGCAGGCCCCAGGACGGGGCGCCGTGGTAGGTGCACAGGTAGGTGTCGGTCTCCACCGTGGCGCTGTCGACATGGAAGGAACAGACATCCGTGCGCACCGGTCCCGGCTGCGGGGCGTGCGTGTAGCCGTTGATGCAGTCGAGCGAGGGTTGCAGGCCGTGGGCATCGAGCCGTTCCAGATCCTCCAGCAGGCAGGTCACGGCTTGACGGCCTTCAGGGCTCAGGCGCAGACCGCGCAGGGTTTCAGCGCTCAACGAGGTGATGCCTGCGCCGACGTCCAGTGCCGCCACCACCTCGGCGAAGTCGCCTGCCAACTCGCGCTGCCAGCACAGGGCGTTGATGTCACCGACCATCGGCGTGCCCACCAAGGCGTCGAAGCTGTCGACGAGTTGCACGCGCCGGGCAGGAAGGTTGGGAAGGTTGGAAAGCATCGTCATGCCGCCCTGCCTATAGCTGCAGGCGTCGCCTCTGCCAAAACGAACTGGCTGCCGTGCCGGAAAAACGCCGTTTGGTCTTCGTTGTCCCTTGTTCACTTCTCCCGTCGCACCCTTGCGACTGCCCAGCCCTCCGCTCCCCACTGCTCATGACTTCCTCCTCCAAATGGTATTCCGGCGTCACCCGCTATCAGTGGCTGGTCCTGCTTGTCGCCTCGCTCGGCTGGGTCTTCGACGCCTTTGAAGGCCAGCTCTTCAACCTGACCCGCGGCGCCATGCTGGCGGAGATCCTTGGTGTCGGGCCGGGCGATCCGGAAGCGAAGAAGTGGGGCGACATCTTCCTCGGCATCTTCCTGGCGGGCGGCACCTTCGGTGGCCTGCTGTTTGGATCGCTCGGCGACAAGTGGGGCCGCAAACCCGTGATGGTGCTGACCATCCTGTTTTACTCGATCTTCTCCGGCTTGACCTACTTCGCCACCGACCTTTGGCATGTCGGCGTGCTGCGGTTTCTGGTGGCGATGGGCGTGGGCGGCGAGTGGGCGGTGGCGGCGGCCCTGGTTGCCGAGGTCTTCCCCAAGCATGCGCGCACCCATGCCGGCGGCATCTTCCACGCCACCGGCGTGCTCGGCACCTGGCTGGCGGCGCTGACGGCGATGCAGGTCGAAAACGAATGGCGCATTGCTTATTTGATCGGCATCGTACCGGCCCTGCTCACCCTCTGGGTGCGCTCGTCGGTGCAGGAGCCGGAGCAGTGGCAGGAGGCGAAGGATGAAGGCAAGCGCATGGGCAGTTACGCCGAGTTGTTCGGCGATCGCCGCTGGCGTGTGCGCGCCCTGCTCGGCATGACCCTGGCAGCGGTCGGTCTCGGCACCTTCTGGGGCGTCTGTGTCGCCACCCAGGACCTGACCCGCGAGCTGCTGCTGCGCCTCGGTGTCGAGACGGCCACCGCTGAGCGTGAGGCGAAGTTTGCCTATGGCATCATCCAGGTCATTGGTGCCGGCCTCGGCCAACTCAGTTTCGGACCGCTGTGCGCGCGCTTCGGTCGCAAGCGCACCTTCGCGCTCATGCACATCCTCAGCTTTGTCATGGTGCTGGCAGTCTGTTACCTGCCGCAAAGCCACCTGCAGATGCTGCTGCTGCTGCCGCTCTTTGGCTTTGTCACCCTCAGCATTCACTCGGGGTATGCCATCTATTTCCCCGAGCTGTTCCCGAGCCACCTGCGCTCCACCGGCGCCAGTTTCTGCTTCAATGCGGGGCGCCTGCTGGCCGCGCCGGTGCTGATCCTCTCGGGTTTGGTGAAAACGCAGTATCCGCTCACCGACGCCATCGCGCTCATGGGTGGACTCTTCCTGCTGGGGCTGGTCGTGCTCGCCTTCCTGCCTGAGACCCGCGGCCAGGATCTGCCGGAGTGAGGTCGCTTAAAGCGCGCGGCGCAGGATGGCTTCCAGCACCTCCGGGCCGAGCGGCAGCGGGTTGCCCTTCATGCTGCTCGCTGCCGCGGCCTGACGGACGACCTCGGCGAGGTCGCTTTCCCGCAGTCCATGCGCGACCAGGCCGGGAATGCGCAGGCGCGCGGTAAGTCCGCTGAGGAAGGCGGTGCCCTGCTCGGGTGTCGCCGCCGGATCGCCGGTGAGCAGGACCGCGGCTTCGCGGAACTTGGCGAGCGTTGGGGTGTCGCCCGCGGCGCGCACGGCGGCGAGGTTGGCCTGCCAAACCGGGGGCAGCAGGGCGGCGCAGACGGCGCCATGCGGGGCGCGGTGGCGGCCCCCGAGTGGGGCGGCGAAGCCGTGCACGGCGCCGAGGCCGGCATTCGCCAGGGCGAGCCCGCTGAAGAGGGCGGCTAGGGCGAGGTCGCTGCGCGCGTCGAGATCGCTGCCGTCCGCCACCGCGCGTTCGAGCGAACCGGCGGCGCGGCGGATGCCCTCGCGGCAGAGGGCGTCGGTGAGCGGTTGCGCGCGGCAGGAGACGAAGGCTTCCAGGCACTGCGTCAACGCGTCCATGCCGCTGGCGGCGGTGATGGCGGGTGGGCAGGCGAGGGCGAGCTCGGGATCGACCAGGGCCAGCGCGGGCAGCATGGAGGCGTGGCGCAGGCTGGCCTTGAGGCGATGGGCCGGCGAGGCCAGTACGGCGTTGCGGGTGACCTCGGCGCCGGTGCCGGCGGTGGTGGGTGCGGCGA
The DNA here is from genome assembly GCA_023428335.1 of Verrucomicrobiota bacterium. Lineage (GTDB taxonomy): Bacteria > Verrucomicrobiota > Verrucomicrobiia > Verrucomicrobiales > Verrucomicrobiaceae > Prosthecobacter. The sequence continues at coordinate 8,439 of JAEYYS010000154.1, forward strand.
GGAAGGGCAGGGGGGTGGCGTCGAGGGCTCGGCCCTGGCCGATGACCTCCAGGTACTCCATGAGTCCGGCCGGCTGGCGGGCGAGGGCAGCGATGGCCTTGCCGGCATCGATGACGCTGCCACCGCCAAGGCCGAGCACGAGTTCGGCCCCGCAGGCGCGCGCCAGCTCGGCACCCGCGGTGGCTTCATCGGTGGTCGGTTCGCCGGGGATGCGAAAGCGGGTCAGCAGCAAACCGGCGGCGGCGAGCGCGTCGAGCAGCGCGGCATGGCGGTCCGCGCCGGCACCGGTGACGACCAGTACACGGCGACCGAAGCCTGCCGCAAGTTCCGGCAGGCGACGTGCGGTGCCGGGGCCGAAGACGATGCGCGTGGCGGTGGCGAACTCGAAGAGCATGGCTGAGAGGATGGCGCGCGCGGCACGCCCGGTCAACGGCCGCAGATAAGCGCGCCGCCGGCGACCGTATCCTCCGCCGTCATGCCGCGTTTCCTGCTCCTTCTTGCTGTGCTGTCGCTCTCCCTGCACGCCGCCGATCTGCCGCCGCCGGTGCCGCGGGTCCAGGCCGTGCCGCTGCCGCACCACATCACCTCGTTTCAGCTCGACGGCCGCGAGCTGACCGCCTGTCACTACGATCCTGCCGATTCGCGGCCGTTCTGGTACCCACTGCGCGCTTCGGCCGAGCCGAGCCTGACGCGCATGGGCCATCCGCATGATCCGCATGGCCACAGCCATCACAACAGCGTGTGGATTTCGCACAACGACCTGAACGGCCTCGACTTCTGGGGCGATCGACCTGCCAAGCGCGGTCGCATCGTCACCGTCGAGATCCCGCGTGAGGGGTATGCCGATGGCGACGAGGCCGCCTCAATGCGCCAGGTCAACCACTGGCTCAAGGTCGAGGACAACAGCGTGCAGCTCATTGAGCTGCGCCGCACCGAGGTGCGGCCGCTCGATGGCGCGCGCAGTTGGTTCCTCGTGGTCGATCTTGAACTCAGCCCGCCCAAGGGGCAAACAGCGCGCTTCGGTGCCACCGGTTTCGGTCTGCTGGCCGTGCGCGTGGCACGCAGCCTCGGTGTGCACGACGGCGGGGGACGCATCCTCAACTCCGAAGGGCAGGTCAATGAAAAGGCCATGTTTCGGCTGCCGGCGCGCTGGTGCGATTACTCGGGTCGGCTCACCAACGCGGAGAACGGCCTCGCCGGGGTGACTCTGATGAATCACCCGATGAATCCGCGGCATCCGACCGCCTTTCACGTCCGCGACGACGGCTGGATGGGCGCCTGCCTGAGCTTGGACGAGCCGCTGGAGCTGGCCGACGGCCAGAAGCTGCGCCTGCGTTACGGCCTGTGGGTTCATGATGGCCGGCCCGAACAGGCGGAGATCGAACAGCACTGGCAGCGTTTTCGCGACCTGCCGGTGGCCGATCTCGCGCCCGGCAAGCCCTGAGGGCGGCCCTGTGTGACGAAACCGTCACCCGGCGGACGTCGCCAAGATGCGGGCACGCCGCACCTGTGACGGGTGGATCAACTGCTGCTCATCGACGCCATCGGCCCGTTCTTTCGCGGCCTCGACCGGCGTGTCATCAACTGGTCGAAGATCCCCTGGGATCACGCCGGCCGCCAGGGCGCGGCCTGGTGGGAGCGGGTGGGTGAGGAACTCGGCGTGCTGGCGCGACAGGCGGCGGCCTGGGGCTTCAATGCTGCGTCGATCGACGACGTTGCGCACCTCGCCGATCACGAGTGGCTGGAGCCCGAGGTGCGCCGCCGGGTGGGTCGTTACCGCACCGAACTGCGCCGTTGTTTTGCCGTGCTGGGTCAGGCGGGACTGGCGGTGCATGTGACCATGGATGTGTTTTCCGCCACGCCCGGCCTGCTGCAGCGGCTGGCGGTCGAGCGCGTCGAGGTGAACGACTATCTGGTGGGGCTGCTCGACCGCTTCTTGTCGGATTTCCCCGAGGTGGCGGGGGTCATTGTCCGCATTGGCGAGGCCGATGGCAAGGACGTGCACGACGACTTCCGCAGCCAGTTGGTGCTGAAGACCCCGGAACAGGCGCGTGCCTTCCTGAAGGCGGTGCTGCCGGTGTTTGAAAAGCACGGACGTCGGCTCATCTTCCGCACCTGGACGGTCGGCGCCTACCCGGTGGGCGACCTCATGTGGCATCGCGGCACCTTCGCCAAGGTGTTTGGCGGCTTGACCAGTCCGGCGCTGGTGGTGTCGATGAAGTACGGCGAGTCCGATTTCTTCCGCTACCTGCCGCTGAACCGGAACTTCTTTCGCACGCCGCTGGCCAAGATCGTTGAGCTGCAGACGCGGCGCGAGTATGAGGGCTGCGGCGAGTACCCGAACTTCACCGGCTGGCTGCATGAACGTTTCGCCCGCGAGCTGCGCCAGGCGGACAATGTCATCGGCTGCATGGTCTGGTGCCAGACGGGCGGCTGGGTGCCGTTCCGCCGGCTCAGCTTCCTCGATCCCGAGGCGCTGTGGAACGACCTCAACACCTATGTCACCGTGCGTGTCGTCAAGGACGGCTGGCTGGCCGAGGACGCCGTGCGCGTCTTTGCCGTCGAACGCGGGCTGGGCGATGCCGACGCCCTGCTGGAGCTGCTGCGCCTGGCGGATGAGTGCGTGCGCGAGCTGCTCTATGTCGAGGAGTTTGCCCGCCAGAAACTGTTCTTCAGGCGGGTGCGCATCCCGCCGATGCTGACGGTGTACTGGGGCAACCTCTTCATCAGTCATGGCCTGCGCCGGCTGCTGCGTTTCTTCGTGCGCGATGCCGATGCCGCCCTGCGCAGCGCGGCGCGCTGCATGGACAATCTCGAGCGCATGGGACCGCTGGCCGAGCGTGCCGGCGTGCCGGTGGCCGACATTGAGTACATGCGCGACACCTTTCAATTGCTGGCGCTGGCGCGGGAGTACTACTTCGCCGAAGAGGCGCCGGACATTGAGGAACGCATTCGCGCGGCGAAGCGTGCCTACAAGGAAAAGTATCCCAAGCGCGGCCTGCGCGCGCGTTACCGGGTGAAGACCGACTTCAAGCCGCTGCTGCTCAACCCGCGCCATCTCGGCTGGGCCCTGCGCTTCCTGATGCGACGGCAGCGCGGTTACCGCATGGTCGACCGCCTCGTCATCCTCAACGGCCTGTCGCTCATCTACCGCGTCATTGCCGCGCGCCGGCCGCACTGGATTCCCGGCTTCGCCTCCAAGAGTGCGATGGGGGTCGATGTGGTGTTTCGCTGATCGGTTTTCAGCGATCGCGTTACGGCGGTGCCGCGATGCCAGCCAGCGGCAAGGCGTTTCAGGAAGCCCTCACTCGATGGCACCCGACCAGCTTCGTGGCTTGCGGTTTTCCAGCGTTTCCAGATCGAGCGGTGCCGGGCCCTTGACAGTGGCCTGGGCGCCGCGGATGTCGAGGGTGAGCGGCCCGGCGAGGTGCTTCTTCTCCAACCAGAAACGCAGGCTGGCATCGCCAGTGGCGCGTGCGGGGATCTGCGGCACGGGCGTGGCGGGCAGGACGAACATCGGCACCTCGACGCCGTCGGCGGCCAGCAGGCGCACGTCGGGCGCGGCCAGCAGCAGCGGCCGCGGCGCGGGGTTGGCATAGCGCAGTTCGATGTCGAGGCGGGCGTTGCCGAAGTCGCGCTCCAGGGTGCAGCGCAGGACGCGCAGGGCCGGTTCGGCAGGTGCCGCGGCGGCGGCCGGATCGGGGATGGCGGTGTCGTCGCCGGTGGGCTCGGGCAGCAGCACCCAGAGGGTGGCGGCCAGGCCGACGGCGAGCAGCAGCCAGACTTCCAGGCGTTTGAAAAAGGGCATGGCGGTGGCCTGACCCGAAAGCCGCCGCTTTGCAAACTGAAAATTGCCAAGCCGGTCGGTCGGTGCCTTGTTGCCATTCCATGGCCCGCATCGTTCTCGGCATCACCGGCTCCATCGCCGCCCACAAGGCGGCCGACCTCGCCAGCCAACTGGTCAAGGCCGGCCACGAGGTGACCTGCGTGCCGACGCGTTCGGCCCTGGAGTTTGTCACCCCCCTGACCCTGGCGACGCTGTCGCGCCGGCCGGTGATCACCGACCTGTTCGCCGAGAAGGACGGCTGGCAGCCGGGGCACATCCAGCTCGCCGATGAGGCGGATTTGCTGCTCATCGCACCGGCGACCGCCAACGTCCTGGCCGCGCTGGCCCATGGTTTTGCCAATGACGCACTGACCGCCATCGCCCTGGCGACGCGCGCACCGCTGCTGATTGCGCCGGCGATGAACGGCCACATGTGGGAGCATCCGGCCACCGTGGCGAACGTGCAGGTTCTGCGCGACCGCGGGGCGGTTTTCGTCGGTCCGGACAGCGGTCTGCTGGCCTGTGGTTACGAGGGTTGCGGACGGTTGATGCCGGTCGAGGCCATCGTTGAGGCGGCACAGGCCGTGCTCGCGGGTCGCTGAGAGGTCAGGGAATCGCTGGTCGCAGTTCCAGGCGGCCGCCGCCGCGGAAGGCAGTCAGGAGCGCGCCGCCGTCGCGGAAATCGATGCCGATACTGCCCGTCGTTTCCAGCTCCCAGAGCGTGATGCCACGTGCGGCGCAGAAGGTCCGCAGGCGTTCGGTTGGGCTGGCGGCCGCGGAGGCGCCGGTGCCGCCGAGCAGGACGACGCGCGGGGCGGCGGCGGCGAGCACATCGGTCAGTCCCTCGGGATCACTGGCGTGGCGACTGAGCAGGGCGATGTCGCAGCGCAGGTCGGCGCGACGCTCCAGCAGGCGGCGACTGGTCAAATAGCCGGCATCGGCCAGCCAGAGCAGGCGCAGTCCGGCGTGTTCCAGGCGCAGCACCAGGCCGCGGTCGTCGGCTTTTTCGTGGCGATCGCCATGGCCTGGATGCAGGACGGTGGCGCGGGCACCCCCGAGGTCAGTGACCGCTTCGAGATCGAGCCGCTGCCAGACCGGACCGTCGGGCGGGGTGAGGCGGGTCAAGCGGCGCAGGCTGGAATGGGCGGGATCGTAGCGCCAGGGTTCGAGCCGGCTGGTCAGCAGGCGTCCGACCCCAGGTCGCTGCAGAACGAGCGCGGCGGCGCCGGCGTGGGCGCTGTCGGCATGGCTGAGCACGAGGCCGTCGAGGTGGTTGACGCCCAGGCTGCGCAGCCAGGGTTCGACGATGCGTCGCCAGGAGGTCTCGCTGCCGGTGTCGAGCAACCAGTGCTGGTGGCCGGTGCGCCAGTGGGCGGCCTGGCCGCCACCGGGCAGGTGGAAGATGCGCAGGCTGGCGGGGGTTGCCGGCGGCTGCAGATCGGCGTGCAGCGTCGCGCCGGGCAGGCTGGCAAAGGCGGTCGCACAGGTGGCCATCAGGCCGGCCAGTCCGGCATTGAGCTGGTTGAGCAGCAGGCTGGCGCCGGTCCAGGGCAGCAGGGCGGCGAGCAGGCTGGCGCAGGCCAGGGTCAGGCACCAGCCGGCCATGGGCACGAGCACCAGGTTGGCGATCAGGGCGACCGGGGTGAAGCTGTGGAAATGACCGAGCAGGAGCGGCAGGCTGCCGAGCCAGGCGGCGAAGGAGACGCAGGCGAGTGAGGCGGTTTGCCGGCGCAGCCAGGCGCTCAGGCGTCGGCCGGGGCCGGCGAGGTGGGGCGGCAGGAAGGGGTCGAGTTCGCACCAGGGGCGCAGGCGTTCGAGCAGGGGGGTGGCGACCAGCAGCAGGCTGAGCAGCACGCCGAAGGAGAGTTGGAAGCCGGTGAGGAAGAGCTGCTGGGTGTCGGCCAGCAGCAGGAGCAGGGCGGACGCGCCCAGGGAGTTGGCCATGCGGCTGCGGCGGTTGAACAGCGGGGCGGCGAGCAGCACTGAGGCCATCAGCGCGGCGCGCGCGGCGGAAGGTCGCCAGCCGGTGACAAAGGCGTAGGCGAAGACCAGCAGGATGACGGCCAGCACGCAGCGCTGGTAGCCGAGCCAGCGCAGCGCGCCGAGGGCGATGCCGGCGAGCAGGACGACATGCAGGCCGCTGATGGCGAAGACATGCAGGGTGCCGCTGGCGCGGAAGGCGTCCTCGATCTCCTCGCCAGCGGCGTCGGCGACGCCGAGGGTCATCGCCAGCACGATGGGCG